>NZ_JBHZDA010000029.1:47135-69013 GCF_042755665.1 Streptomyces sp. NPDC059142 | reverse complement strand
GGGCCGGGGCCCGGTGCGTTCACCGCCCGTGGGGCGGCGCGGGTCGGTCAGTAGGGACCGTTCACGTTGTCGATCGAGCCGTACCGGGCGGCGGCGTAGTTGCACGCGGCCGTGATGTTGGCGACCGGGTCGTAGCTGTCCGTCGACGTGCCGGGCACGTGGTACGCCTGGAAGGTCGGGGCGATGACCTGGAGCAGGCCCTTGGACGGAACGCCGTTCTGGGCGTTGATGTCCCAGTTGTTGATGGCGTTCGGGTTGCCCGAGGACTCCCGCATGATGTTGCGGTGGATGCCCTCGTAGGTGCCGGGGATCCCGTGCTGGGCCATGATGTCCAGCGACTCGCGGATCCAGCCGTCCAGGTTGTCGCTGTACGTCTTCGCCGCGGCCTGGGTGACGGAGGCGGTCGTGGCGGTCTTCGTGCTCGCCGCGGCGGCGGCCGGCTTCGCGGCGGCCTTCCCCTTGAGGCTCAGCTTCAGGCCGGGGTGGATGTGCGACGGGTCGGCGCCGACGGCGCTGCGGTTGTCCGCGTACAGCTTCTTCCAGCCGCCGGTGACGGAGTGCTTGTGCGCGATCTTGGAGAGCGAGTCGCCCGAGACCACGACGTAGCTCGTGGCCTTCGTCGCGGCGGCGGGGGCCTGGGCGGCGCTGACGTGCTGCGCCGCCGGGGTCGCGGCCTGCGCGGTGGCCGCGGAGACCAGCGGGATCGCGAGGGCGGCGCCCCCGGTGCCGACCGCGACGAGGCGCCGGACGATCGAGCCGGTTCTGGGGCGGCGGTGCTTGGCGTTTCTGGGCACGACGAATTCCTCTCCGTCGCCTGCGAGGTGAGCTGTCGGGTTCGGGCTGGAGATGCCCGGCCGTACGGCGGTGCGTACGGCTTCACCCCGAGCCGTTCCGGAATATCCGGACCGGCGACTTACCTGGGTCCCCCGCTCCTGCCTTCTGACGGATAGATGTCTGGGTTTCCGGACAGCGGCAGGATTGGGCGTTCCATCCGGATGGACGAGAACGTAAGCGAGATATCAGGGCGGCACAAGTTCCGAATATTCGGGCCAATCGCACTTTCGGAGCCCTCCCGGGAACTCAACTTTCCTCTCTCATGAGAGAAAGCGCCCGCCGCGCTCCTTCTGCCGCTCCATGTCTCCGTGACGCAGGTCACGAACGTAACGGAATAATCGGACAGGCAAAAGCCTTTCCATGCCCCAAGAGACCGCAATGCCACCTATGTTCACTTAACGACTATCACGGACAAAACGCCCTTATGGGTCAGATGTGGGTGCGTCTCTCCGCTCTCTTCCGTCCGACGCCCCGACAACTGGTAACAGGCCGCGCGAATTGACCGGCGACTCGGGCGGATTCGCGGCCGGGACCATTCTTCTGACGGCCTGTCGTATCGCCGTCCTCTTTTCACCGCACCAGGCTGGGACGCTTGCCGTCGAACTCCCAATCCCGTATCAGAAAGCGCATCGCCGCGGCGTCGTCCCGGCCGGAGAGGTTCTTCTCGCGGTACAGCTCATGGGCCGAAAGGAGCCGGTCCATGTCGAGTTGGACGCCGAGCCCCGGGGTGTCGTCGACGGCGATCTCGCCGCCGGAGATCCGCGGCGGCGTCACGGTCAGCCGCTCCAGGCCCTCCTGCCAGATCCAGTGCGTGTCCAGGGCGTTGTACTCCCCCGGGGCGGCGGCCCCGCAGTGGGCCATCATGGCCAGCGAGATGTCGAAGTGGTTGTTGGAGTGGCAGCCCCAGGTCAGTCCGGTCGCCTGGCAGAGCTCGGCCACCCGTACCGACCCCCGCATGGTCCAGAAGTGCGGGTCGGCGAGCGGGATGGAGACCGACTGGAGCGCCATCGCGTGGGTGAGCTGCCGCCAGTCCGTCGCCACCATGTTGGTCGCGGTGGGCAGTCCGGTGGCCCGGCGGAACTCCGCCAGGACCTCCCGGCCCGAGAACCCGTCCTCGGCCCCGCACGGGTCCTCCGCGTACGCGAGCGTGCCGACCAGGGGCCGGCACAGTCCGACCGCTTCCCGCAGCGACCAGGCGCCGTTGGGGTCGAGGGTGATCCGGGCGCCGGGGAAGCGTTCCTTCAGCGCGCGTACCGCCGCGACCTCCTCCGCTCCCGGCAGGACACCGCCCTTGAGCTTGAAGTCCCGGAAGCCGTACCGCGCGTACGTCGCCTCGGCCTGCCGGACGATGGCCTCCGGGGTCAGCGCCTCCTCGTGACGGAGGCGGTACCACTCCACGTCGGAGCCGGGCTCCCGGACGTACTCCAGATCGGTCCTGCCGGGGTCGCCGACGTAGAAGAGGTAGCCGAGGACGCGGACCGCGTCGCGCTGCTTGCCCTCCCCGAGCAGCGCGGCCACCGGCACCTCCAGATGCTGGCCCAGCAGGTCGAGCAGCGCGGACTCGACGGCCGTCACGGCGTGCACCGCGGTGCGCAGGTCGAAGGTCTGCGCACCCCGCCCCGCCGCGTCCCGGCCGGCGAACCGCTCCCCCAGGACGCGCAGCACCCGCTTGTGGTCGCCCAACCGGGCCCCGACGACCAGGGGTTGCGCCTCGCGGAGGGTACGGGTGATGCGCTCGCCACCCGGCACCTCGCCCACGCCGGTCCGGCCCTCGGAGTCCTGGACGACCAGGACGTTGCGGGTGAAGTACGGGGCGTGCGCGCCGGAGAGGTTGAGGGCCATGGAGTCACGGCCTGCCACCGGGTACACGGAGAAGCCGGTGACGACGGGCTGGCTCATGGGACGGGTCCTTCCGGGGGCCGGGGAGGTGCGAGGGGTACGGGGAAGTGCGAGGGGGTGCGAGGAAGTGCGACGGGGTGCGAGGCGGTCCGGGACCGGGTCAGAGGTCGAGGACGGCCAGGACGCGTTCCATCAGGAGCACGCCGCCGAGTCCGAGGACGGAGAGCACGGTCGTATAGGTGGTACGTGCCTTGATCGCGTCGATGACCGACAGGTTGAAGTACTCCTTGAACATCCAGAAGCCCGGGTCGTTGACGTGCGAGAAGGCGATGGACCCGCAGGAGACGGCGAGCACCATGATCTCGGGCGGCACCCCGCTGCCCGCGAGGAGCGGCAGCACCACGCCGGACGCGGTGACGACGGCGACCGTCGCCGAGCCGAGGGCGACCCGGAGGATCACGGCCACGAGCCAGGCGAGGACGACCGGTGAGACGGACCAGCCGTCGGTGACGTCCTTGATGTAGTCCGATATCCCGCCGTCGACGAGGACCTGCTTGAAGGCGCCGCCGGCGCCGATCACCAGCAGGATCATCGCCATCGCCTGCGCCGCTCCCCGGCACGAGGCGGCGACCTCCGTGAGGCTCCGGCCGATCCTCGGCCCGAACGCCCAGATCGCCACGGTGAGCGTCAGCAGCAGGGCGATCGGGGCCGAGCCGATGAAGGCGACGGAGTGGGTGAGCGGGGTCTGCGCCGAGGTGGCCATGTCGGTGACGGCGGCGCCCGCGATCAGCACGACGGGCAGCAGCGCGACCGCCAGCGACCAGGCGAGGCCGGGCATCTCCTCGTCCTCGAAGACCCGTTCGCTCACCAGGCCCTCGGGTACGGAGGGGTTCATGGCCCGGACGAACGCGAGCCGCGGCCACACCAGGGCGATGAGCGCGCCGATCGGCACGGCGATGAACAGCCCGTAGAACAGGGTCAGTCCGACGGAGGCGTGGAAGGTCGAGGCCACCGCGGTCGGGCCCGGGTGCGGGGGCAGGAAGCTGTGCATGGTGGACAGGGCGATGGACATCGGCAGCCCGACCCACAGCAGGTTCGACCGGGTGACCCGTACCAGCGTGAAGACGACGGGCACGATGATGACGAAGGCGACCTCGTAGAACATCGTGACGCCGATGAGCATCGCCGTCGCCACCATGGCCACCTGCACCCCGCGGGCCCCGCAGACGGCGAGGAGCCGGGTGGCGATGCGCTGGGCGGCGCCGGAGTCCCCCATCACCCGCCCGACCATGGCGCCGAGCCCGATGGTGAGCATCGTGTCGCCGATCTGTCCGCCGATGCCGTCGGAGAGGATGTCCGGGATCTTCGTGACGGGGATGCCCTGGACGAGTGCGACGCCGACGGCGACGAGCAGCAGGGCCGCGAAACCGTTCAGCTTGAGCCGTGTCATGAGGAAGAGCAGGACCAGCACACTGATCCCGACGACGACGAGTGGCATGGGTCAGTTCCCCTTTGAACTGTGCACCGGACAAGCGGACGAACCGTGCGGTGGAGCAAGGGGTGCGCACGCGGGCGGACCGCGTCTCACGGTGGAGCGGGATCGGGGCCGTTTCCATATAAGGACGTTGTCCACGTACAAGAACGGAGGCTAGAGAGGTGAGCCCCACGGGGTCAATGGGTCTGCGGTGACGGATCCGGGCTCTCGGTTGCTCCCGCCCGGGGCACGCCCCATGGTGGAAGGACCGAGGCGAGGGCGGTCGGACGATGACGCGATCGGAAACCGCCGGTGACGACCGGACGCCGGGGCCGGGGAATCCCGCCGCCGGCGGCGCAGGGGACAGCGCCACGGCCAGGGTCACGCTGGATCCGTACGGCATCGTCACCGGCTGGAGCGAGGGGGCCCGGCGGCTGCTCGGATACCGGCCCTCCGAGGTCGTCGGCCGGTCCGCGGCCGTCCTGCTCGCCATGGCACCGGGGGCCGGGGCGGTACGGGCCCTCAGGACGCTGCCGAGGTGGAACGGGACGGTGCGGCTGCGCCACCGGGACGGCCGCACGCTCCCGGTGCGCCTGCTGGCCCACCGCCGGACGCGGCCGGGTGACGACGGCGCGGGGAGCCGGGCCGGCGGATGGCTCCTGGTCTCCGCCCTGCCCCGGCCGCCCTCGCCGCTGCCCGCCGAGGCGCTGGTGATGTGGGCGTTCACCCAGTCCCCGGCCACGATGGCGTTCTACGACACCGATCTGCGGCTGCGGCTGGCGAACAAGGACATGGAGCGCGTGATCGGGCTGCCCGAGGAGGCGATGCGGGGCCTGCGCGTCTCGGAGATCGTGGCGGATCCGCAGGGCGAGCGGACGGAACAGCTCATGCGCCGCGTGCTGGCGACCGGCGCGCGGCAGCAGGGTCAGGTCGCCCTGCGGCTCCCGGGCCACGAGCGGGAGAGCGTCTGGGCGCTCTCCCTCGTCCCGGTGCGGGACACCGGCGGGACGGTACGGGGAGTACTGCTCTCCGCGCGCGACATGACCGAGGAACACCTGGCCAGGGAGCGGCTGGTGCTGGTCAACGACGCCAGCGTCCGTATCGGCAGCACCCTGGACCTCGCCAGGACCGCGCAGGAGCTGGCCGACGTGGCCGTCCCGCACCTCGCCGACTTCGTCACCGTCGATCTGCTCCCCTCCATCGAGGGCGGCGAGGACCCGCGCGCCGGAGTCCCGAGCAGCCCCGTCAAGCTGCGCCGGGTCGCCGCCCGGTCCGTACTGGAGGGCTGCCCCGAGGCCGTGGTCCCGCACGGCGCGGTGGCCGCCTACCCGGACGCCTCGCCCGCCGCGGAGTGCCTGGCCACGGGCCGGCCGCTGATCCGGGAGGTGACCAGCCTCGGGCTGACCGTGTGGGAGCGCGAGGCCCCCGAGCGGGCGGAGCGGGTGCGGCGGTACGGCATCCACTCGGTGCTGGCCGTGCCGATGCGCGCCCGCGGCATCACCCTCGGCGTGGCCATCTTCGCCCGCCACCGGCGTCCGGAGTCCTTCGCCCAGGACGATCTGCTGCTGGGCGAGGAGATCACCGCCAGGGCCGCGGTGTGCATCGACAACGCCCGCCGCTACGGCCGCGAGCGGCGGACCTCCCTCACCCTCCAGAGCAGTCTCCTGCCGGAACGGCCGCCCCGGCAGGCCGCCGTCGAGGTCGCCTCCCGCTATCTGCCCGCCAGCACCCAGGCCGGGGTGGGCGGCGACTGGTTCGATGTGATTCCCCTCTCCGGCGCCCGGGTCGCCCTCGTCGTCGGCGACGTGGTCGGCCACGGCATCCAGGCGTCGGCCGCGATGGGGCGGCTGCGTACCGCCGTCCGCACCCTGGCCGACGTCGATCTGCCGCCCGACGAACTCCTGACCCACCTGGACGACCTCGTCATCCATCTGTCCGCCGAGTCCGACGGCGCGGACAGCGCCGGAGACACCGGCGCCACCTGCCTCTACGCGGTCTACGACCCGGTGTCGCGGCGCTGCTCCGTGGCGCGCGCCGGCCATCCGGAACCCGCCCTGATGACCGCCGACGGCGCCGTGGAGTTCCTCGACGTCCCCGCGGGCCCGCCGCTGGGCCTCGGCGGACTGCCCTTCGAGGCCACCGAGTTGGAGCTGCCCGAGGGGTCCGTCCTGGTGCTGTACACCGACGGTCTCGTCGAGTCCCGTGAGCGCGACATCGACGAGAGCCTCGACACGCTGCGCGAGGTGCTGGCCCGTCCCGCGCCGTCCCTGGACGCCACCTGCGACGCGGTGCTCCACGCACTCCTCCCGGACCGTCCTGAGGACGACGTGGCCCTGCTGATGGCGAGGACCCGCGCCCTGGACGCGGCCCACGTCGCCACCTGGGACGTGCCGTGCGACGCCGCCGCCGTCGCCGAGACCCGCAGGAACGCCTGCCGCCAACTGACCGCCTGGGGCCTGGACGACGCGGCGTTCGTGACCGAGCTGGTGGTCAGCGAACTGGTCACCAACGCCATCCGGTACGGGAACGCCCCCGTCAGGCTCCGGCTGATCCGCGACAGCGACCTGGTCATCGAGGTCTCCGACGGCAGCAGCACCTCTCCCCATCTGCGCCGGGCCCGCACCTCCGACGAGGGCGGGCGCGGGCTGCTGCTGGTCGCCCAGCTCACCCAGGGCTGGGGCACGCGCCAGACGTACACCGGGAAGACGATCTGGGCGGAGCAGAGCCTGACCGCGCCCTGACGGAGGGCCGCGAGGTCCCCGCGTCCGCCTGACCGCCGGTCACCCCGCGCCGCCGGAGGCGGACGCCGCCTCGGCGACCGGCGCCGTGGAGGCGCCGACGATGAGTTCGGTGGCGACGCGCACCCGCCGGGCGCGCTTGGGCGGGTGCGGCTCCTGGAGCAGACGGACCGCCGCGGTGCCCGCCTCTTCGAGCGGGACCCGCAGCGCCGTGGTGTCGGGCCGGTCCGTGCTGATCGCGGTCAGGTCGTCCGACGCGGCCAGGCTGATGTCGGCGGGCACCCGCACCCCGGCGTCGCGCAGCCCCAGACGCAGACCGATCAGCAGATAACTGCTGTACGCGACCACGGCGGTGACGGTCCGTTCGGCGGCGAGCTGTTCGGCGGCGGCCAGCCCGGCGTCGATACGGGGGGCGACCGGGCCGAGGACCGTGAGGTCGACGCCGCCCCGGCGGGCCGCCTCCTCGACCGCGGTGGTGCGCCGTCCCGCCATCCACGAGCCCTCCGGGCCGCCCACATAGGCGATGGACCGGTGGCCGAGGCCCGCCAGGTGCGTCACGATGTCCGCGACACCGCCCGGGGTGTCGATCAGGACCCCGGGCACCGAGGGCACCGTACGGTCCACGGTGGCGACCGGCAGCTTCGCGGTGAAGGCCCTGATCACCGCGTCGGGGCTCACCGGCGCTATGAAGACGAGCCCGTCCACGCGGGAGGCGAGTTTCCCCGCCAGGGCCTCCTCGCTGCTCCGCGACCCCTCCGAGACGGCGAGCAGGATGTTGTCGCCGTCCCGCGACAGCGCCCGCTGCACACCGGTCACGATGGGGGCGAAGTAGGGGTTGGCGAGGCTCGGGACGAGGACACCGGTCAGTCCGGTCCTGCCGGTGGTCAGCGCCCGCGCGCTGGCGTTGAACTCGAACCCCATCGTCTCCGCGGCGGCCCTCACCCGCTCGCGGGTACCGGCCGCGACCATGTCCGGCCTGCTCAGCGCGCGGGACGCGGTCGCCGTGGACACCCCCGCCGCACGCGCCACATCCGACAGCCTCACCATCTCCGCCCCCAGGGTGTGCGTAACGGGATCTTTACACGAGTGCGTTGACGCCTCGATTCCAGCGTGAGTATCGTCCCCCACTGCCGGTTGCTGCAACCGGTTGCAGCAACCGGTTGTAGGAAACTCCGACAGAAGAATCACGAGAGGAGGCGTGGCCGTGTCCCGGAAGGCCACCCTGGGGCTGTTGCTCGCGCCCGGACTGGCCCTGCTGGCCTTCGGCTTCGCGTTCCCCTTCGTCACGACGCTCTTCGCGCCGCCCGCCGCCGAGGACCCCGACGTCGTCGGCACCCTCGGCTCCCTGCTCACCGACGGCTATGTGCTGGGCGTCCTCGCCAGGACCGTACGCGTGGCCGTCACCGTCACCGTCGTCTGTCTGCTCTTCGGCTTCCCGACGGCCTATCTCATCTCCCGCGCCCCCAAGAGCCGCCAGGGGCTGCTGCTGGCGCTCGCGGTCTTCCCGCTGCTGCTCAGTACGGTCGTACGGACCTTCTCCTGGCTGGTCATCCTGGGCCGCAACGGCATCATCAGCGATGTGGTGCTGGCGACCGGACTCACGGACAGCCCGCCCGAGCTGCTGTACACGGAGTTCGCGCTGGTCGCCGGGCTCACCCAGCTCTTCATGCCGCTGATGATCCTGACCTCGTACAGCTCGCTGTCGCACATCGACCCCGGTCTGGAGGACGCCGCGCGCGGTCTCGGCGCGAGCCCCGGCCGGGCCTTCCGGCAGATCGTGCTGCCGCTCGCGGTGCCCGGTGTCCTGGTGGGCGCGACGCTGGTGTTCGCCGGCGCGGTCACCGCGTTCACCACCCCGCTGCTGCTCGGCGGCTCCCGCAACCGGACCCTGGCGACCCTGCTCTACGACTACGCGAACGTGAAACTCGACTGGAACGGGGCCGGCGCCGTCGCCCTGCTCATGACCGTACTGGTGCTCGTGGTCGGCTGGGCCTCGGGCAGGATATCGGCGAAGGTGGCCACGTCGTGATACGCCGACGCCCCGTACTCACCCTGCTGGCCACGCTGGCCATGGCCTTTCTGCTCGGGCCGATCCTGCTCGTCGTCGCCATCGGATTCTCCGCCGGGGACACCGTCGAGTTCCCGCCGTCCGGGCTCTCCACCCGCTGGTTCGAGGTGGCGCTCTCCAACGCCGCCTTCCAGCAGGGGCTGCTGACCAGCCTGCTGGTGGCCGCGGTGGCGACGCTGCTCGCGCTGGTGCTCGGCATCCCGGTGGCCCTGGCCGTGCAGCGCCACCGCTTCCGCGGCCGCAAGGCGGTGGAGAACCTGTTCCTCTCCCCCGCGATCGTCCCCGAGCTGGTCCTGGGCTTCGCCCTCTTCCAGCAGCTCATGGTGACGATGCGGATCACCGCGTTCGGCGCGCTGCTGATCGGCCACACCGTCCTGCTGCTGCCGTACGCGGTCCGGGTCACCGGCGCCTCGCTCGCCCTCTCGGACCCGGCCCTGGAAGAGGCGGCCCGCGGCCTCGGCGCCGGCCCGCTGCGGACCTTCTTCGCGATCACCCTGCCCGTGATGGCGCCCGGCATCGTCTCCGCGTCCGTGCTGTCCTTCCTGACCTCGTTCAACAACATCCCGCTCTCCCTGCTGCTCAAGGGACCGGGGGTCTCCACCCTGCCCGTCGAGATGCTCAACTACGTCGAGTTCTCCTACGACCCGGTGGTGGCCGCCGTGAGCACCCTGCTGCTCGCCGCCACGGTCGGCGCGGCCCTGCTGACGGAACGCCTCGTCGGCTTCAACAAGGTCTTCGGCCGATGAGCGCGGCGGACGACACCAGGAGCGACAGGAGTACGACGATGAAGCCAGTGGTTCAACTCGAATCGGTCCACCGCGAGTTCGGCGGCACCGTGGCCGTCAGGGATCTCGATCTGACCGTACGCCGCGGGGAGTTCACCGCGCTCATCGGACCCAGCGGCTGCGGCAAGACCACCACCCTGCGCATGATCGCCGGGTTTCTGGAGCCCACCGCGGGCCGCATCCTGCTGGAGGGCGAGGACGCCACCCGGCTCCCGCCGGAGCGCCGCAACATCGGCATGGTCTTCCAGTCGTACGCGCTCTTCCCGCACATGACCGTGGAGAAGAACGTCGCCTTCGGCCTGCGGATGCGCGGCGTCCCCGACGCCGAGCAGCGCACCCGCGCCGGGGAGGCGCTGGAGATGGTCGGCCTCTCCCACCTCGCGGGGCGCAGGCCGAAGCAGCTCTCCGGCGGCCAGCAGCAGCGCATCGCGCTCGCCCGCGCCATCGCCGTACGCCCCTCCGTCCTGCTCCTCGACGAGCCGCTGTCCAACCTCGACGCGCGGCTGCGGATCCAGATGCGCCAGGAACTCGCCCGTATACAGCGGGAGACCGGGCTCACCGCGATCCTCGTCACCCACGACCAGGAGGAGGCGCTGGAGCTCGCCGACAGCATGGTCATCCTCAACCAGGGGACGGTGGCCCAGCAGGGCGCCCCGCGCGAGGTGTTCCGGGCGCCCGCCGGCCGCTTCGTCGCCGAATTCCTCGGATACGACAACTTCGTCGAACTGCCGGACGGCCGTACGGTCACCATCCGGCCCGAGCATGTCGAGGTGCTCGCCGCCGACTCGCCCGCGCCCGCCGGGGGCACCACGGTCGACGCCGACCTCACCGCCGTACGGTTCCGCGGCACCGACTGTGTCGTCACCGCCGCGTCCCAGGGCCGCACCGTCCTGGCCACCAGCACCGACTTCGCCCTTGAGCCCGGACAGCGGGTGCGCCTCCACCTCCCCGCCGAGCACGCCATCGACCTCCCCGCGGCGCAGACCGCGGACCTCCCCCCGAGCCAGGAGACTCCCACGCCATGAGGCGACTCGCCGTCACCACCGCCGCCACCCTGCTGCTCCTGCCCCTGGCCGGCTGCGCCGGATCCACCGCCGGAGAGCAGAACCCCAAGAAGCTGACCGTCTCCACCTTCGGCTTCGGCGCCGACCTGTTCGAGAAGAACATCGTCAAGCCGTTCGAGAAGGAGACCGGCATCGAGGTCGAGGTCGAGAGCGGAGCCAACGCGGAACGGCTCACCAAGCTCAGGATCAACCGCTCCGACCCGACCGTCGACGTCGTCATGATCTCCGACCTGTTCGCCCGGATGGGCCGCGAACAGGGCCTGTTCGACAAGGTCGACGCGGCGGCCCTGCCCAACCTGGCCCGGATCCACGACTTCGCCAAGGACCCGGACGGCTACGCCCCCGCGTACACCTACCAGTTGCTCGGCATGCTCTACCGCACCGACAAGGTCGACAAGGCGCCCGGCATCGAGGACCTCTGGGATTCCGGGAACAAGGGCCGGATCGCCCTCCCCGACATCTCGACCAGCGCCGGGGTGCCCTTCCTCTACAGCACCGCCGCGGCCTACGGCTCGGGCCCCGGCGACACCGACACCGCGTTCGAGAAGCTCGCCGCCAACTCCCCCAACGTACTGAAGTACTTCAACCGCAGCACCGAGCTGGTCAGCCTGCTCGACCGCGGTGAGGTGGAGATGGCCCCGGCGCTCGACCTGTTCGCCATCGACTCGGTCACGGCGGGCAAGCCGATCGCCTGGGCGCCCCTGGACAAGGGCCGTTACGTGGTCTCCAACACCGCCCAGCTGGTGAAGGGCGCCCACAACAAGGCGGGCGCGCAGAAGTTCATCGACTACCTGCTGTCGAAGGAGGTCCAGGAGAAGGCCGCCGCGACCTTCCACGACAAGCCGGTCAACAAGGACGCCACGATCCCGGCGGCGATCACCGAGGTCGTCGGCGAGGCGGCGGCCGACCCCGCAGCCGACGGCTTCACCACCCCGGACCTGAAGCTGGCCGCCGAGAACAACGACACCTGGGTCGACCGCTTCCAGCGCGAGGTGTCCGGATGAGCCGTCCCCGGACGACACCCACGGGGACGACCCGTCCCGAGCCCGTCGTCATCGACTGCGACCCCGGGATCGACGACGCCGTCGCCCTGCTGCTGGCCTTCGCCTCGCCCGAACTCGACGTCACCGGCATCACCACCGTCGCCGGGAACGTGGGGATCGGGCAGGTCGTCGACAACGCGCTGCGACTGTGCGACCTGATCGGCGCCGACGCGGACCTGCCGGTGGCGCGCGGCCACGCGGGCCCCCTCGCCCGCGCCGTACGCGTCCCCGACGAACCGGTGCACGGCGAGGGCGGACTCGGCGGCGTGGCCCTGCCGCCGTCGGCGCGGACCCCGCACCCGGACCACGCCGTCGCCTTCCTCGCGGCGCGGCTGCGCGCCTGCCCGCCCGGCGGCCTCACCCTGATCGCCACCGCGCCGCTCACCAATGTCGCGGCGCTGCTGCACGCCCACCCGGAGGCCGCCGCCTCGCTCAAGGAGATCGTGGTGATGGGCGGGGCTGCCTTCGCCCCGGGCAATGTCACCCCGTCCGCCGAGTTCAACTTCTTCGCCGATCCCGAGGCCGCCCGGTTCGTGACCGAGGCCGGGGTGCCCCTGCGGATCGTCGGGCTCGACGCGACCCGCGCGGCGCTGACCACCCGGTCCGACATCGACCGGCTGCTGGCCGACGGCGCGCCGGTCACCGGCGCCGCGGGCCGGATGCTCGACCACCTGGCCACCCGCTACGCCCGGCGCCACGGGGTAGACGCCTGCGCGGTCCACGACGCGCTGGCGGTGGCCGCCGCCGTACGCCCGGACCTGATCGAGTGGACGGACGCGTGGGTGACGGTGGAGTGCGGCGGCGAGTTCTCGCGCGGCAAGCTGATCGCCGATGTGCACGGCCGCACCGGGTTCGCGCCCAACGCCAGGGTGGCCACCGGGGTCGACGCCGACGCCTTCCGCGCCTTCCTGATCTCCCGGCTGCTCCGTACGTACGGGACCGGCGCACCCCGCAGCGGCCCGCCGGCCGGCCCTGCCTGACCCGCCCGCGCCGCGCCGGCACCCGCGCGGCGCCCACCGAAGCCGTCGACCGAAGCCGTCGACGCCTCCTGTCGACCGAACGAGAGAACCCTCGATGCCTGCGCCCAGCCACTGCGACCTGCTGATCCGGGGAGCCCGCGTGGTCTCCGTACACACCGGGGAACTGACCGCCGCCGATGTCGCGATCACCGGCGACCGGATCCGCGCCCTGCTGCGTCCCGGCACCCGGATCGACGCCGCACGCGTCATCGACGCCGACGGCCTGCTGGTGGCACCCGGCTACATCGACGCGCACATGCACATCGAGAGCTCGCTGCTCGCGCCGCGCGAGTTCGCCCGGATCACCCTGCCCCGGGGCACCACGACCGTCCTCGCGGACCCGCACGAGATCGTCAACGTCGCCGGGCGCGCGGCGATGGCGTGGATGATCGAACAGGGCCGCGACGCCCAGCAGTCCATGCACTGGGCGGTGCCGTCCTGCGTCCCCGCCCTGGAGGGGTTCGAGACGGCGGGGGCCACGCTCGGCGCCGACGACATCGCCGAGATGCTGGACTGGGAGGGGGTCACCACGCTCGGCGAGGTGATGGACTACCGGGCCGTGGTCGACGGCGGCCTGCGGATGCGCGAGATCGTCGCGGCGGCCCGCGCCAAGGGCGTACGGCTCGACGGGCACTGCCCGAACCTCTCCGGCGACGATCTGGGCGAGTACCTGTGGGCGGGCATCGACTCCGACCACACCAAGAACACCCCCGAGGTCGCGGTCGAGAAGGCCCGGCTCGGCATGCTGCTGATGCTCCAGGAGAAGTGCCTCACCCCCGAGCTGGTCAGCAGCCTCGCCGCGCTGCCCGTCCTGCCCGACTTCTGCCTGGTCACCGATGACCTCGCGGCGGACGCCATCGTGGGGCGCGGCCATCTCGACCACATCGCGCGGGTCGCGGTCGCCGCCGGGATGGACCCGCTGACGGCGCTGCGCGCGCTGACCCTCCACCCGGCCCGCCGGCTCGGTCTGGACGACCGGGGCGTGGTGGCGCCCGGCCGCCGCGCGGACCTGGTGCTCCTGCGCGACCTGGCCGACTTCACCCCGGTCCGGGTCGTCTGCGGCGGCGAGCCGGTCGAGGAGAGCGCCCCCGCCGAGCTGTCCGGCAACCCGTTCGCCGACTCCGTCCACCTCGCGCCGCTGACGGCGGACGACCACGCGTGGACGGTGGACCTCCCCGACGGCGAGCACGTCTTCCGGGCCCTGCGGGTCAATCCCGTGGACACCTTCACCGAACCGGCGGAGGTCGTCCTCCCCGTACGGGACGGCGTCGTCCGGTGGGAGGGCCGGACGGCGGTGCTGACCGTGTTCGAACGCCACCACCGCAGCGGCCGGCGGGCGACGGCCCCGGTGGTCGGCTTCGACCTGACGGACGGGGCGGCGGCCACCACGTACGCGCACGACAGCCACAACCTGACGGTGATCGCCACCACCTCCGCGGCGCTGCGCGAGGCCGCCAACCGGGTCATCGGCTCGCACGGCGGGATCTGCGTGGTCGCGGACGGCCGCGAGCCGGTGCATCTGCCGCTGCCGGTGGCCGGAGTCCTCTCCGACCGCCCCGCCGACGAGGTCGCCCGGGGCGCGGCGGCGATCCGGGACGCCCTGCACTCCTGGGGCTGGGCGCACCGGAACGCGTTCATGTCCATCTCGACGATGACGCTGCCGGTCTCCCCGCAGGTGAAACTGACGGACCGGGGGCTGGTACGGGTGGTCGACCGGGCCTGGGAACCGGCCGTCCTGTCCTGAGAACGGGCGCCGGTCCTGAGAACGGGCGTCCTGTCCTGAGAACGGGCGCCGGTCCGGCCTGGGCCCGGCGCCGTCCTGTCAGGGCCCGGGTGGGGCGTCCGGGTCCGGCCCGGCCCGCGTCAGCAGCTCCCGTTCGAGACCTGGAGCCCCTTGCCCGCGCCGGCCGTCCGGCTCACGATGCTCGGTACGCAGGCCGCTCCGTCGAGGCTGTAGGAGTACGGGACGGCGATCGTGGTGGTGGACTGCGGGTTGGGCCCGGCGGGCTTGTTCTGGCTGCCGGGGGCGGACCAGGTGACGTTGTCGAACGTGTTGCCGCCGACCTGCCAGTACCCGACGGTGTCGGTGTAGAAGGTGCCGAGGACGTCCTTGGAGTCCTCGAAGTAGTTGTTGTCCACCTTGGCGCGGGCCCCGGCCCGGGAGTTGATGCCGGACTCGTTCAGCCTCACGTAGTGGTTGTTGTACATGTGGGCCACACCGCCCCGCAGCAGGGGCGTGCGGGAGTCGATGTTCTCGTACCGGTTGTGGTGGTAGGTGATGAAGCTGTTCGACAGTTCGCTCTCGCTGGACCCGACGAGCCCGCCGCGCCCGGAGTTGCGCAGGACGCTGTAGGAGAGGGTCACGTACTGGGTGTTGTCCTTGAGGTCGAAGAGACCGTCGAACCCCTCCGCCTCCCCGCCGGACGCCTCCAGGGTGGTGTGGTCGACCCAGATGTTGCGGACGTTGCGCTCCATGCCGATGGCGTCACCGCCGTTGGACGTGGGCGAGCCGGACTTCTTGACGTTCCGTACGGTCACGTTCTGGATGATGATGTTGCTGGACTCCCTTATGTGGATGCCCAGTTGGTCGAAGACGGCGCCGCCGCCGACCCCGAGGATGGTGACGTTGCTGATCTGCTTCAGCTCGATCAGCCCGGCGGCGGTGTTGCAGCTCGCGCCGGACACCTTGCTGGTGTTGCCGTGGTTGATGGTCCCCTCGACCTCGATGGTGATCGGGGTGCTGCTGCTGGCCCGGCCGCACAGGGCCTGATGGATCGCGGTCCCCGTGGTGGCCCGGACGGTCTGCCCGCCGGCCCCGCCGGTGGTCCCGCCGTTCTGGGTGGCGTAACCGGTGGCGGCGCCGACCGCGGCCGACGCCGGGGGTACGGACACCACCGCTCCGGTCACGGCCGCGAGGGCCACCGTGACCAGCGCCGCACGGAAGCGTGGTGCGACTCGCATGTTCATATCTGTCTCTCCGTCGTCGTCATCGTCCCGGACCGAGCGCGGGCAGGCATATGCCATGCCCATGACATATCAGAGCGGCCAGAGAAGGGGGAAAGCGCTTTCTGGCTAGCCGAGGATAGGCCCCTCCCGCCGGGCCGACAAGATGACGGACCCCCACGGGCCGCCCCGCCCGCCCGCACCACTCCGCGCGCCCGATTCCCCGCATCGGCGCGCCTGTTGCCACGCATCAGCGCGTCCGCTGCCGCGACTCGGCGCGTCCGCTTCCCGTACGATGTCGCGCTTCCCCCCGCCCGCACCCCTCATGACCGCCGATCACCCGCGAAGGAGAAAGCGCCCTCATGCGGAACCACGACATCAAGAAGGAACGGCGAGACCTCTACTCGGGCCGGCGCGACCGGTTCGAGATCGTCGATGTGCCGCGCATGAGCTTCCTGACGGCGGACGGCCACGGCGACCCCAACACCTCCGCCGACTACCGCGCGGTGGTCGAGGCCCTGTACACCACCGCCTACGCCGTGCGCGCGATCGCCAAGAAGGAGCTGGACCGTACCCACACCGTCGGTCCACTGGAAGGGCTCTGGTCGGCGGACGATCTCGGCGCCTTCAGGACCCGCGCCCATGACGAGTGGAACTGGACCCTCATGATCGTCCAACCGGAGTGGATCACCTCCGCCATGGTCCGGGCGGCGATGCACCACGTGGAGAAGGTGAAAGACCTCGGCGCCGGACACCGGGTGAGGTTCGAGGAGTACACCGAGGGGCGGTGCGTACAGACCCTGCACATCGGACCGTACGACGAGGAGGGCCCCACGATCGCCCGGATGCACGACGCGTTCATGCCCGCCGAGAAGCTGCGCCCCCGTGGGCACCATCACGAGATCTATCTCTCCGACGCCCGCAGGACGGCGCCGGACCGACTGCGCACCCTGCTCCGCCAACCGGTCGAACCGGCGCACGACTGACCGCGCCCGGCCTCACCCCGGGCGACACCCCACACAGGCCCTAGGCGTCCGTGAAGTGCGCGAGCGCGGTGATCACTCGGTCGGCGATGTCCGGCGGCCAGGGGAAGGCGGGGGACACCGCGCGCTGATGGGCGAGCCCGTGCAGGCCGAGCCACAGCGCGACGACGTCGGCGGAGACATCGGTGCTGGTCGCGCAGCCGGAGGTGACGCACTCCTCCAGCGCGGCGGCGAGCCGCTCCATGCTCACCCGGCCGAGCGTGCTCACGTCCTCCTCGGTCACGGAGCCCTCGGCCAGATCGGGCATCCACAGCCCGCCGAACATCGTGCGGTAGCGCCCGGGATGGGCCTCGGCGAACTCCAGATAGCCCCGGCACAGGGCCATCAGCCGCTCACGGGGCGAGTCGCCCGCGGCGTCCAGGTCGGTGCGCAACTGTTCGTCCAGCTCGGCGAAGGCGCTGCGCACGGCGGCCAGCATGATGGCGGGCTGGTCGGGGAAGTGGCGGTAGATCGAGGGGGCGGCGATGCCGACCCGGCGGGCCACGGAGCGCAGGGTGATGGCGCTCTCGTCGCCGGTCTCGTCGAGCAGGTCGACCGCCGCCGCCACGATCTCGGCGCGCAGCCGGTCACCCTCGCCGCGGCGGTTCCGTACGCGGACGCGTGCCCCTGTTGCGTCATCTCCCATGGCGTCACCTTACAGCGCGAAACTTAGGGGCGTTTCCCTTGCGTACGAGGAGCTGACGAGCGCAGCTTCACGGGCGCCGCCCACGCCGGGCGCCACCGGGTGCCGCATGGCGCCGCAGGGCGGACCGGAAGCGGCACGAGCGACATCGCCGTCACGGACCGGCGGGCCAACCATCGGCTTACGGCGCGAAGTTCATCGGCGCACCCACTTGCCCATCCTGAACTCACATGCGTAGCCTTACGACCGTAAGCACACAGCCGAAACCTTCTGAGGCACGCCATGAGCAGCAGCACCGTCACCTCCGTGGTCACCGAGATCGTTCTGCCCGGCAAGGTCGAGCCGGATGGGCTGGAGCTGCGGACCCGCGCCCTTCCGACGCCGGCCGGGGGCCAGGTCGTCCTGCGGATGGACGCGACCGGGGTCAGCTTCGCGGAGCAGCAGATGCGTCGCGGCAAGTACTACGACCAGCCGCCGTTCCCCTTCGTCCCCGGCTACGACGTGGTCGGCACCGTGACGGCGGTCGGCCCGGAGGTGGACGCCGCGCTCACCGGACGCCGGTTCGCCGCGGTCACCAAGACCGGCGCGTGGGCCAGCCATCTCCTGCTCGACGCCGGGGACCTGACGCCCGTACCGGACGAGGTGGACGCGTCCGCCGCGGAGACCGTGGTCGTCAACGGCGTCACCGCCTGGCAGATGCTGCACCGCGTCGCCGGGGTCCGCGCCGGCGGGACGGTCGTGGTGCTGGGCGCCAACGGCGGCGTCGGCTCCACGCTCGTGCAACTGGCCCGCCACGCCGGGATCACGGTGATCGGCACGGCGTCGGAGCGCCACCACGCGGCCGTACGCGCCCTGGGCGCGACCCCGGTCGACCACCGCGACCCCGACATGTACGGCCGGATCCGGGAGCTGGCGCCGGACGGCGTGGACGCGGTCTTCGACCATGTCGGCGGCGCCGGGGTGGAGCAGTCGTGGCAGCTCCTGCGCCGGGGCGGAACGCTGGTCTCGTACGGCAGCGCGGCCACCAAGGACGAGGAGGGCAGCTCACAACTGCCGGTGCTCAAGCTGTTCGGGCGGATCGCCGCGTGGAACTCCCTGCCCAACGGCAGGAGCGCCCACTTCTACAACTTCTGGGCCGGAAAGCGCCGTTGCCGGGCGTCCTGGCAGCGGCGGCTGGGCGAGGACCTCTCGCAGGTGCTGCGGCTGGTGGCCCGTGGCGCGCTCACCCCGCAGATCGCGGCGACGTTCCCGCTGGCGGACGCCGCCGCGGCCCTGACGCTCGCCGAGTCCCGTACCGTCGCCGGAAAGATCATCCTCGTTCCCGGGTCATGACCCGGTGGGCGCCGCCGCCGACCGGCCGCGAGCGCCGCTCCTCTCCACTCCGCTCCTTCGGCTCTCCTTCGGCACACCCGAGCCCGCACCGCCCGGCCCGCGCGCCGCCCGGCCCGCACCGCCCGGCCCACGGCTGCCGCACGCGCCATCGCCATCGCCACCGACGCCGACGCCGACGCCCCTGCCCGCGCCGACCGCCGCCGGACAGCGCCGTACGCACTCTCCGCCCCGTCCTCCACGACTCCCGAGGTATCGCCATGTCCGTCACCGCTCCCGTTCCGACCGCCACCACCGGCCGCCCGGCCGCGACACGCCCCCCGGGCGACGTCGACAACCGGGCGACCTACCTCAGCTTCGGACTCGCCTATGTGCTCGGCCACGGCTCCGCCGCGGTCTCCCGGGGCGACCGCCCCCTGCTCGATCTGCCCGGTCAACTGCCCATGGCGCTCCTCGCCGCGGGGCTCGCCGTCGGCACCGTCCAGGCCACCGTCGCCGCCCTGCGCGCCCAGCGCGCCGCCGACCGGCCGGACGACGTCCTCTCCGGCAAGCTCCTCGGCGCCGCCTGGGTCACCGCCTTCGCCGCCCTGTTCCTCGCCATCACGGGCCTGGCCGCCACCCTCGGGACGCCCGATGTGCAGTCCGTTCTCTGGCCGACCGGCTCGGGCTTCGTCGTCGGGCTGCTCTACATCGCCGAGGGCGCCGCACGCCGCAACCTGCTCCACTACGGTCTCGGAAGCTGGCTCGCCCTCATCTCCGCGGCGGCGCTCCTCCTCGGCAGCCCCGGCCTCTACTGGGTCCTCACCGTCGCCGGAGGCGGTGCCTACGCCCTCGCGGCGGTCCTCGAACGCCGCCGCCTCGCCATCTCCTGACCGGCGCCGGACCAGCCACGCGGCCCCACGCCCCGTCCCCGTATCGGCCGTTCGGCCGACCCGCCGGGCGGCCCGCGTTGGATAGTCTCCGCGTGGTGAACGCGCCTGTCCCGCTGACCGCGGACCCGCCGAAGAGCGCCCCTCCCCCCACCCCGCCCGTGCAGAGAGCCCTGTCCTTCGCCCTGTACGCGGTGCTCACCGCGGTGTGGCTGGGGGACGTGGTCGCCACCGGAGGGCTGCGTACCCCCGAGCGCGACTGGCTGCTGCCGCTGGTGTCCGGGCCGGTGGCCGCCGTACTGCTGCATCTGCCCTACCGGTGGCTCTCCCTGGAGCGGCGCGCCTGGGCCGCGGCGTGCGGTTCGGTGGCGCTGACGGGGGTGATGGCGCTCAGGGGCCTCGAATCCGGCGGGAACTGGGGGGTGCTGGAGACGGTCTGCCTGCTCATCCTGCTCGCCAGGACCTGTCGGCGGGTCGGCCGGCCGTACGTCGCCCTCGCGCTGGGGGCAGCGGTGCTCCTGGGGCCGGTACGGCTGCACAACCCGGGCGCGTTGGCGGGGTCCTTCTCGCTCACCTTCGCCATCGGCGCGGCGGTCGCGCTCGGCTGCTACCTCCGGGTGCAGGACGGCTACCAGGCCCGCGCGGTGGACAGCGTCCGGCAGGCGGAGCGGATGGAACTGGCCCGGGACCTCCACGACTTCGTCGCCCACCATGTGACCGGCATCGTCGTACAGGCGAACGCGGGACTGGCGATCCGGGCGACGGCGCCCGAACACCTCGATCCGATCCTGGAGAACATCCGGAAGTCCGGTATGGAGACCCTGGACTCCATGCGCCGTCTGGTGCGGGTGCTGCGCGAGGTCGAGGGCACACCCCGGCGGCCCGGCGAGCTGTTCACCGAACTGGCCGGCATGGTCGCCGGCTTCTGCGGTGGCGAGGACGGCGCGGACGCCACCCTCTCGGTGGCCGCCCCCGCCCGCGCGGCGCGGCTCGCGCCCGAGGTGGAGCTGTCCGTGCACCGTGTGGTGCAGGAGTCGCTGACCAACGCGCGACGGCACGCCCCCGGCGCGCTGGTGGCCGTACGGGTGGACACGGAGGACGGACGGCTGCGGGTGGAGATCGGCAACACGCCCCCGGCCGTGCCGCCCGCACCGTCACCGGTCGGGGGCCGCGGGGGCTTCGGCATGGTGGGGCTCCGCGAGCGGGTGGCCGCCGTCGAGGGGCTGCTGGAGGCGGGCAGGACACCGGACGGCGGCTGGCGGGTCGTCGGCGTCTTCCCCGTACTGGACATGGCCGGACCGGCTGCCTGAAGGGGGCATGGCAGGATCGGCCCGGTGAGTGAGACGACGACGGCGGCGGACGGCACGGAGTCCTCGGTGACCAGGGTGCTCATCGCGGACGATCAGCATCTGGTCCGTACCGGGTTCCGGCTGATCCTGGACGCCCAGCCCGGTATCGAGGTGGTGGGCGAGGCCGCCGACGGCGCCGCCTGCGTGGAGATGGCGAGACGGCTGCGGCCGGACGTCTGCCTCGTCGACATCAGGATGCCCGCGCTCGACGGCCTGGAGGTCACCCGGATCCTGGCCGGACCGGGGTCGGCCGACCGGATGCGCGTCGTCGTGATCACCACCTTCGACCAGGACGACTACGTCAGCCGGGCGCTGCGCCACGGCGCCTGCGGGTTTCTGCTGAAGGACGCCAGCCCCGCGCTGCTCGTCGAGGCGGTACGGGCCGCGCGGCGCGGGGACGCGCTGATCTCCCCGGCGGTCACGGTACGGCTGCTGCGTCGGCTGGAGGCCCGGAGCGTGCCTTCGTCCTCCGGCGGCCGGGCCCCGGGAGCGGCGCTGACGGCGCGTGAGCTGGACGTGGCGCGGCTGGTCGCGGTGGGGCGCACCAACCAGGAGATCTGCGGGGACCTGTTCCTGTCGCTCGGAACCGTCAAGACGCATCTGACGAACATCCAGTCCAAGCTGGCCGTGCGCAACCGTGTGGAGATCGCCGCGTGGGCGTGGGCGACCGGCACCGTCGCGCGGGATTCCGGCTTCCCGGAGTGAACGGGCCCCGGGGCGGGGGCAGTCCCGGGGGAGGAGCCCGTATCGGGGGGGCGGGGCGGGGGGGGGGGCCCGCGCGGGCGCGCGGGCGCCCCGGTCCGCGCCGCCCCCCCCCGGGGGGGCCACACCCCCCACCAACCCGGCCCCGCCCCCCCCC
>NZ_JBHZDA010000029.1:0-47125 GCF_042755665.1 Streptomyces sp. NPDC059142 | reverse complement strand
GCGGGGGGGGGGGGGGGGGGGGGCGGGGGGGGGCGTCCGTGTGTGGGCGCGCCGGGCGGGGGGGCACGGGCCGGCCCCCCGACGTGCCGTACGGTGCCGCTGCCGCACCGTGGTGGCCATGAACACCACGAACTCGACGGACCAGGGCACCGCCCGGGAGTCCGCCGCGCGGGCACCACGCCGGATCACCTCGCTGGACGCGCTGCGCGGCTTCGCCCTCTGCGGCATCCTTCTGGTCAACATCCCGTACCAGTTGATGGAGATGCCCAAGCGTGACGGCGACTCCCCCGTCCACCCGGTCCCCGCGTTCCTGGACCTCTTCGTCCATCAACGGTTCTTCCCCGTCTTCGCGTTCCTCTTCGGACTGAGCTTCGCGCTCTTCCTGGAGAGCGCGGCGCGCCGTTCGCCGCGCCCCCGGCTGCTGCTGGCCCGCCGGCTGGTGGTGCTGGGGGTGCTGGGCCTCGCGCACCAGCAGTTGCACCCCGGGGAGGCGCTGCTGCCGTACGCGGTCTTCGGGCTGCTGATCCTGTTGCCCGCCTCCTGGCTGCCGACCCGGGTGGTGCTGACGGCGGGGCTGCTCGGGTCCGTCGCCTCGGTCACCCTCGCCGGGGGCGGAATGGCGAGCATCCCGGGGCTGTTCCTGCTCGGGCTCGCCGTCGCGCGACTCGGTGTCGCCCGCACGCTGGACCGCCGTACCGGGCAGCTCACCGTCGTGCTCGTACTCGCCGTCGTGGGGGCGGTCGCCGCCACCTGGCTGGAGCACGTCCATCCGTCCGCGGGACCGTACGCCACCCGGATCGCGGCGGCGGCCGGTCTGCTGGGCGCCGCCGCGTACGCCGCCGGGCTGCTGCTCGTGCTGCGCACCCGGCTGGGCCGGCCGCTGTCTGCGGTCCTCGAACCGCTCGGCAGGACGGCGCTGACCAACTACCTCACCGCGACGCTCGTCGTGCTCGCCGCGGCGGGTCCGCTGGGTCTGCGGCACTCCTCCCGCTGGGTCACCGCCATGGTGCTGGCGGCGGCGGTGATCGCGGCGCAGACCCTCTTCAGCCGCTGGTGGCTGGCCCGCTTCCGGTACGGTCCGCTGGAGTGGGTGCTGCGCTGCCTGACCTGGTGGAACGTGGTGCCGCTGCGCCGCTCGCAGCCATGACGAGCGGGCCGGGACGCGGTTGACCCGCGACCGGAGATACAGGGTCGGAGATGCCGGACCGGAGATACGGAACCGGCGATACGAGACCGGGATACGGGACCGGCGATACGAGACCGGAATACCGGACCGGCGATAAGGGACCGGCGATAAGGGACCGGCGCCCCTCAGGGGCGCCGGTCTCAGTCCATGTAGGAGCCCGCCTCGCGCGCCGCGCGGTCGGCGTCGCGGTCGCGGATGGCGTCGACCAGGGTGGCGTGGTCCTGGAACTGCTCGGAGCGCAGCGCGTCGCCGAAGTGGTCCAGGAGCGAGTCGCGGATGACCTCGCCGAGGTCGGCGTGGAGCCCCGCGAGCACCGAGTTCCTGGACGCGGTGACGACGGCCAGGTGGAAGGCCACATCGGCGTTGACGAAGGCCACCCGGTCGCCCGCGACCCACGCGTCCTGGCGCTGCTGGAGCGCGTGGTCGAGCCGTTCCAGGTCGTCGTCGGTACGGCGCCGGCAGGCGAGCCGGGCGGCGCGCACCTCAAGGGCGCTGCGGACGTCGGCGATGTCCTCCGTCCTGGCCTTCTGGAAGCGGTTGCGCATCATGCCCGCGAGTTCGCTGGTCGCCTGGACGTAGGAGCCGGAGCCGTGGCGGATGTCCAGCAGCCCGGTGTGCGCCAGGGCCCGGATGGCCTCGCGCACCGTGTTCCGGGCGACGCCGAGCTGTTCGACGAGTTCGGTCTCGGTGGGGATGCGGCTGCCGACGGGCCAGGCGCCTGAGGTGATCTGCTCGCGGAGCCGGGCGATCACTTGGTCGCCCAGGGCTTGGCGGCGTACGGGATCCATGTTCATGCCGCACAGCCTACGTCAGACCTACAGTCATCCCATGACTCTACGAGAATCACTGGACATTCAGTCATGGGATGACTCTATGATGGGGTCTATGACAACGGATGAGGTCAACGAGAGCACCCCTCGTTCCACCACGGCCCCGCCCCGCGGCACGCCGCGCGGCGTGCGCCGGATGGCCGTGGTGGCACTGGTCCTGGCCGCCCTCAATCTGCGCCCCGGCGTCACCAGCCTCGGCCCCGTCCTGGAGGAGGTCAGGGACAGCCTCGACATGAGCGGCTCGGTGACGGGGGTCGTGACCTCCATCCCCGCGGTGTGTTTCGCGGTGGTCGGCTCGACCGCCCCCCTGCTGGCCCGGCGCTTCGGGGCGAGCGGTGTCATCGCGGTCGCCGCCGCGGTGCTCGCCGCGGGGCTGGCGCTGCGGTCGTTCGCCCTCGACCCGGTGCTGTTCGTCGTCCTGACGGCGCTGTCGCTGGCCGGGATCGCCGTGGCCAACGTGCTGTTGCCGATGGTCGTCAAACAGCGCTTCCCCGACCGGGTGGGCGCGATGACCGGCCTGTACTCCATGGCGCTGAACGCCGGCGCCTCCTCGGCGGCGGCGCTGACCGTGCCCCTGACGCAGGCGTTCGGCGGCGACTGGCGGTACGGGCTGGGCGCCTGGTCGGTGCTGGCGGCGCTGGCCGTCCCTCCCTGGCTCGCCCTGGCGCGCCGCCGGACGAAGCGGCCCGCGGGCCATCTCGGCGGCGCGGTCGGCCCCCCGCCCCCGCCCCCGACCGCGATCCGGCTCACCCGCGACCCCACGGCCTGGGCGCTCACCGCGTACTTCGGACTCCAGGCCAGTTCCGCCTACATCATCATCGGCTGGCTGCCCCAGATCTACCGGGACGCGGGCCTGTCCGCCGGCACCGCCGGGCTGTTGTTCTCCGTGTCGTCGCTGCTGGGGGTTCCCCTGTCCCTCGCGCTGTCGGCCGTGGCGGGCCGGCTGCGCCACCAGAGCGGGATCGCCGTGGCGATCGGCGCGTGCGGCTTCGCCGGGTACGCCGGACTGTGGTTCGACCCCGCCGTCGCACCCTGGCTCTGGGCGGTCCTCCTGGGCGTCGCCAACTGTTCCTTCCCACTGGCCCTGACGATGATCGGCATGCGGGGCCGCGACAGCACCACCGTCGCCCGGCTCTCCGGCTTCGTGCAGAGTTACGGCTACGCCCTCTCCATTCCCGGCCCTCTCGTCGTCGGTGTCCTCTACGACCACGCCGGCGACTGGCGGCTCCCCCTCGCCTTCGTCCTGGTGCTGACGCTGGTCCAGATCGCGGCCGCCGTGCCCGCGGGCCGCGACCGTCAGATCGGCTAGAACGGACCAGCACGGCAGAAAAACGCTCCACAGAAACGAACCATCTCCCGCATTTCACCTTTCATTTCTCTTGATATCCGCAGGGAAATGACCGGGGAGATAGCATGCGGTAACGCACGGATCTGGCGCGCATCGGTTCTTCGTGGTAATTTTTGACGAACTGCGCGACGCCCGTTCAGAACTTCCCCAGGAATTCCGGTCCGTTCCGCAGACGTTCCGCTCGCATTCTGCACAGGTCGCCACCGCACTGGCCGACGAGCAATTCCGAGTACCGCCCCTGGAAAAGAACGAAGAGTTCGACACGGCGTCCCGTCCTCACCGTGGACGCCACCCTCCCGAGACGCGGAAAAAGGAAGACTCCCCCATGAGCGTAGAGACCGCCCCCTGCTCTCGTCGTGCCACCCTCGGCCTGCCCGGCCTGTTGCGCGAACGAGCACAGGCCACTCCCGACAGGACCGCCGCCGTCCACGAGGACCAGAGCCTGACCTTCGCCCAGTTGACGGAGTGCAGCTCCCGTGTGGGAGAGCTGCTACGACAGGCCGGAGTGGGCCGGGACAGCCGGGTCGGCGTGTTCATGGAGCCGTCGCTCGACCTGCTGAAGGGCGTCTGGGGGATCCTGTGGGCCGGCGCCAGCTACGTACCCCTGTCGCCGGAATACCCGGAGGAGAGAATCGCGTACATGCTGCTCGACGCCGGCGTCGACATCGTGCTCACCCAGGAATTCCTGCGGCCGGCCCTTCGGGAATTGGCCCCGGCCGGTGTCACCGTACTCACTCTCGACGAGGTGCCGAAGTCGACCGAGAAATACGGCCGCCCGTCAGGACTGCCGGAACCGGAGGTACGACCCGACGACCTCGCCTATGTCATCTACACCTCCGGCAGCACCGGAAAGCCCAAGGGCGTCATGATCGAGCACCGGAGCATCGTGAGCCAAATGCGCTGGCTGCACGACGAGTGCGGTGTCGACGAAAACGAAACGGTGCTCCAGAAGACCCCCATGAGCTTCGACGCCGCTCAGTGGGAATTACTCGCTCCGGCCTGCGGCAGCACCGTGGTGATGGGATCCGCCGGTATCTACCGCGACCCCGAGGCGATCATCGCCACGGTCGAGCGGCACGGCGTGACCATCCTCCAGTGCGTCCCCACCCTGCTCCAGGCGCTCCTGGACACCGAGAAGTTCCCCGCCTGCCGGTCCCTGCGCCGTATCTTCAGCGGGGGCGAGGCGCTCTCCCGCAGCCTCGCCGCGCAGTGCCTGGACACCATGCCGGACGCCCGGCTGGTCAACCTCTACGGCCCCACCGAGTGCACCATCAACGCCTCGTCCTTCGTGGTGGACCGCGCGGCGCTGGAGGACGGCCCGCTCGTCATGCCGATCGGCACCCCGGTGAACGACACCTCCCTGCACGTCCTGAAGGAGGACGGCGAGCCGGTCTCCGCCGGTGAGATCGGCGAGCTGTACATCGGCGGGGTGCAGGTGGCGCGCGGCTACCTCGGCCGCCCCGACCTGACCGGCGACCGGTTCCTGGCCGACCCCTTCTCCGACGCGCCCGGCTCCCGTCTCTACCGGACCGGCGACCTCGCCCATGTCAACGCCGACGGCACGGTGCAGTTCGTCGGACGCGCCGACAACCAGGTCAAGCTGCGCGGCTACCGCGTCGAGCTGGACGAGATACGCCAGACCGTCGAGACCCACGACTGGGTACGCGCCGCCGCCGTCCTGCTCCGCGACGACGCCACCACGGGCTTCCAGAACCTCGTCGCCTTCGTCGAGCTCAACCCCAAGGAAGCCGCCCTGATGGACCAGGGCAACCACGGCTCCCACCACCAGTCCAAGCACAGCAGGCTCCAGGTCAGGGCCCAGCTCGCGCACCCCGGCTGCCGCACCGACGCCGACCTGGCCGGCCGCGCGTCCGTGGACCTGCCCGGCGCCGAGGCCACCCCCGCGCAGCGGGCCCTCGCCTTCTCCCGCAAGACGTACCGCTTCTACGAAGGCGCCGCGGTGACCCGGGACGACGTCCTGCGCCTGCTCGCCCCCCGGACCAGGCCCCGGCCGCCCGCCCGCGGCTCGGAACCCGTCGGTCTCGGCGAACTCGGCACGATCCTGCGGAACTTCGGCCGCCACCTCAGCGACCAGCGGCTGCTGCCCAAGTACGCCTACGCCTCCCCCGGCTCCCTGTACGCCACCCAGCTCTACATCGAGACCGGTGGGGAACACGGCCTCCCGGCGGGCGTGTACTACTACCACCCGCTCCACCACCGGCTGGTCCTCGTCGGCCCCGCCGCCGAGACCACGGCCTCCGGGGTACGGGTCCACTTCCTCGGCAAGCACGGTGCCATCGAGCCGGTCTACCGCAACAACGTCCGCGAGGTCCTGGAGATCGAGGCGGGCCACATGCTCGGCCTCTTCGACGAGGTGCTGCCGGCCCACGGACTGCGGATCGCCGGGGCCGCGTACACCCCCGCCGTCGCCCAGCGGCTCGACTGCGCGCCCGAGGACCACTACCTGGGCAGCTTCGACCTCCTGCCGCTGGAGCGGGACGCGTCCGAGGACACCGGCGGACTCGACCTGTACGTCCAGGCCCACTCCTCCCGGATCGAGGGCCTGGCGCCGGGCCAGTACCGCTACACCGGCGCCGGACTCGTACGCGTCGGCGACGACGTGATCCTCAAGAAGCACGTCATCGCCATCAACCAGCGGGTCTACGAGCGTTCCGACTTCGGCATCAGCATGGTCGCCACCGGCTCCGCCCCCTGGCGGCACTACCTCGACCTGGGCCGGGGGCTCCAGCGCCTCCAGATGAACGATCTGCGCCTCGGCCTCATGTCCTCGGGCTACAGCTCGAAGTCCGGCAACGACCTGCCGTCGGCCAAGCGGCTGGGCCGGATCCTCGCCGACCACGGGCTGCCCGCGGGACCCTCGTACTTCTCCGTCGGCGGACGGGTCAGCGAAGCGCAGTGGCACGGCGAGGACATGAAGGAGGACGTGGTCCACATGCAGGGGCCCGCCGAGCTGATCAAGGAGGATCTGGCCGCGCTGCTGCCCCGCTACATGCTGCCCAACCGGATCGTCGTCCTGGACCGGCTGCCCCAGACCGCCAACGGCAAGATCGACCTGAAGGCCCTGCAAGCCGCCCAGGAGACCGAACTGACCGTCGGCGACCGCGCTTTCGTCGCCCCCCGCACCCCCCTGGAGCGGCGGATCCGCGATGTCTGGCAGGCCGTCCTCAAACGCGACCAGGTCTCCGTCACCGACGACTTCTTCGAGCTGGGCGGGAACTCCCTGCTCGCCGTGGCCCTGGTCAGCCGGCTCAACGCGGACTTCGGCGGCGCGATCCCGCTGCAGATCCTCTTCGAGGCCCCCACCGTGGAACGGCTCGCCGCCGCCCTGGACGCCACTTCGCCCCGGCCCGCCTCCCGCCTGGTGCCGCTCCAGCCCGAGGGCAGGGGCACCCCGCTGTACTGCTGGCCCGGTCTCGGCGGCTATCCGATGAACCTGCGCCCGCTGGCCGCGGCCCTCGGCACCGAGCGGCCCGTCCACGGGGTCCAGGCCCACGGCATCAACCCCGGCGAGCGCCCGTACGACGATGTCCGCGCCATGGCCGCCGCCGATGTCGCGGCGATCCGGGAGATCCAGCCGAACGGCCCCTACCTGCTGTGCGGTTACTCCTTCGGCGCCCGGGTGGCCTTCGAGGCGGCGCGCCAACTGGAACAGGCCGGCGAGCAGGTGGAGCAGCTCTTCCTGGTGGCCCCCGGCCAGCCCCGGCTGCGCCCCGAGGACGCCGTCGGCGCCACCGGGCGGGCCGACTTCGGGGACCGCGCCTTCCTCGCCCTGCTCTTCTCCGTCTTCGCCGGCACGCTCAGCGGCCCGCGGCTGGACGAATGCCTGCGCACCGTCACCGACGAGGACGGCTTCGTCGCGTACGTCACCGCGGTCTTCCCCGGCCTCGGCGAGGAGCTGGTACGGGCGGTCACCGGGATCGTACGGCGTACGTACTCCCTCACGTACGACTTCCACGAGCTGCGCGGACGCCGCCTCGACGCCCCCGTGACCCTGGTCAGGGCCGACGACGACAACTACTCCTTCATCGAGAACGAGGGCGGCTACTCCGCCCGCCCGCCCGCCGTCCACCAGATGCGGGCCGGCCACTACGAACTGCTGCGCGAGCCGCATGTCGCCGGGCTCGCCGCCGTCCTCAACGACCGGCTCCCCGCCGGTCCCACCACGTCCCCCCGCCCCAGCCAGCCGGCGCAAGCCACCGTCCAGGAGGTCGGAGTGCCCCACATCAACATCAAGCACTTCCCGGTGCCCATCACCGAGGAGAAGGAGCTGGAGCTGGTCGCCGCGGTCACCACGGCCGTACGCAACGCCTTCGGCTGCACCGAGGAGGTCGTCTCCATCGCCCTGGAGCCCGTCGCCCAGGACGTGTGGAACGAGCGGGTCTACATACCCGAGATCGTCGCCCGGCAGGAGTTGCTGCGCAAGACGCCCAACTACTGACCGCCGCCCGCAGCCGACGAGAAGGACCCCTCCCATGACGATCCCCGCCCCCCGGCGCCACCGTCCGGTGCCCCTGGTGTTCACCGACGAGGTGGCCACCGCGCTCGCCGCAGGCGACCCCGTGGTCGCCCTGGAATCGAACGTCATCACCCACGGACTCCCCTACCCCGACAACGCCGCCACCGCCCGCAAGGTCGAGGACGCGGTACGGGACGGCGGGGCCGTGCCCGCCACCATCGGCATCGACGGCGGCCGCATCATGATCGGGATGGGCGACGCCGACATCGAGCGCTTCGCCTCCACCCCGGGCATACCCAAGGTCAGCAGCAGGGACCTGGCGGCCGTCCTCGCCTCGGGCGGCACCGGGGCCACCACGGTCGCCTCCTCGCTGGTCGCCGCGGAACTGGCCGGTATCCCGTTCTTCTCCTCCGCCGGGATCGGCGGGGTCCACCGGGGCGCCGAGACCACCATGGACATCTCCTCCGACCTGATCCAGTTCACCCGCTCCAGGGTGGCGGTGGTCTGCGCCGGGGCGAAGAAGATCCTGGACCTCGGTCTGACCCTGGAGTTCCTGGAGACCCACTGCGTGCCCGTCATCGCCCACGGCTCCGACGACTTCCCCGCCTTCTACTGCCGCTCCAGCGGGCTGCGCGCCCCGCAGCGGCTGGACGACGAGGCCCTGATCGCCCGCACCGTCGAGAACCACTGGGCGCTGGGCAATCCCGGCGGCGTCCTCATCACCAGCCCGACCCGGCCGGAGGACGCCATCGACGAGGCGGACGTCGAGGCCGCCATCACCGACGCCCTGCGCGGCGCGGCGGCGGACGGGGTCCGGGGCGGCGCCGTCACCAAGTACGTCATGCGCGCGGTCGACCGCGCCACCGAAGGACGCTCCGCACGGGCCAACACCGCCGTGCTCATCCACACCGCGCGGATCGGCGGCCGGCTCGCGGCGGCCCACTCCCTGCTCCGACGAGAGGAAGACCAGTGACCGTGACCACGACCTCCCTGCACACCGCCCCGGCCCCGCACAACGCCCCGACGCAGGACGCCCCGGCACAGACCGTCCCGGTCCCGGCCGGTACGGAGGACACCGGGACCGCCCGGGTCGCGATGTTCGACCTGGACGGCACGCTCGTCGACTCGCCGCGGGCGATCGTGGAGACGTTCGACGCCGCCTTCTGGGCGATGGGCCTCGCGCCCCGGGACCCGGCGGACATCCGGGCCACGATCGGCCTGCCCCTTGAGCAGGCGTTCGGGAAACTGCTGGGGGTGCCGCAGGACGACCCCTCGGTCGCCGAGGGCGTGGCGCGCTACCAGGAGGCGTTCCGCACCGTCATCCTGCCGCGCGCCCGCTCGCTGGTCTTCCCCGGCGTCCCCGAGGGCCTGGCCGAACTGCGCCGGCGGGGCATCGTGGTGACGGTGGCCACCAGCAAGTTCCACGCCAGCGCCGAAGCCCTGCTCACCGCCGCGGGCCTGCGCGACCACATCACCGAACTGGTCGGCGCCGACGACGTCACCCACCCCAAGCCGCACCCCGAGTCGGGGCTGCTGATCCTCGGACGGCTCGGCGCCCGGCCCGAGCACGCCGTGATGGTCGGCGACACCACCCACGACCTGAACATGGCGGCGGCGGCCGGTCTGGCGTCGGTGGCGGTCACCTACGGGGTGCACGAGCGGGCGGAGCTGGAGTCGGTCTCACCGACCCATGTCGCCGACACGTTCGCCCAGGCCGTGGAGCAGATCCTGACCGTGCTGCCGGCCGACGGCGATGCCCGTACCGTCGAGAGCCTGCTCGACGACAGCACGTACCACATCGAGTTCAACGGCCATCTCACCAACCACATCAAGCACGCCGTCGTCGCCCTCTCCGGGCTCGGTGTCGATCCCGCCCGGATCAGGGCGTACCACGACAACTACATCGCCCTCACCCCGTACGGCTGCCGCGTGGAGCCGGCCCGGTCCCCCCAGCGGGTGATCGACGACAGCAACTGGCTCGAACTCCTCGGCCGGCGCCAGGACTTCGCCGCCTACTGCGCGTTCTTCGACCGGCGCGAACGGGAACTGGGCATGGCGGGCCTGCTGCGGGAGTACGTACCGCGGCTGCTCCCCGGCTGGGTCGGCGCGCTCCAGCACGCGACCATCCACCTGGGCTGGGCCCTGGACGCGGGCAACCGCCGGATGGCCATCGAGGGCATCGCCTACCTGGCCTTCGCGTACGTCGACTGCCACCCCGAGCGTGCCCGGCCCTCCGGAGCGCCCGTCACCGCGGGGTCCGTCACCGCGGGGCCCCGGGACTCGATGCTGGAGATCGCCCGCCACTGGGAGGAGAACGGAGCCCGGCTCGGCCCGTGGGTCGAGGACCTGGTCGGCGGTACGGGCGACGGCATCCACCCCGAACTGATGCGGTCCGGGTTGCAGTACCGGATCGCCCGGATGCTCGGCGAGGGCCACCCGCTGATGTACGAGACCCCCTCCTGGGTCGACACACAGGACCCCGACGCCAGTTGGGAACAGCTCGCCCATCTCGTCACCGTGCTCTACCTGACCGAACCGGGCGACTTCCTCCTGCTGCACCTGGTCACCGCGCTCCACGCGATGCGGCACATCGCGGACGCCCTGCCCGCCGAGGAGCAGCGCCGCGCGGTCGCCTGCTACTGGACCGGCATCCTCGGGGTGCTCTTCTCCCGGGGCCACTTCGTCACCCCGTCGAAGCTGACGGCGATCGACGGCCTCTTCGACACGGCGATGGACGACCAGGACGACCCGCGCTGGGCCCGGGAGTGGGACTGGCACATCGCACGGGCCGTCGAGGAGGAAGAGGAGCACAACGCCAAACTCGTGTACGTGATGCGCGAGTTGTGGCGCCGGTCGGGCGGCCGGTCCGTCTACCGCGTCTCCGCCGGGCAGTTCACCACCACCCCGGAACTCCCCCACACCTTCGAGCAGCCCCCGGTCGACTGACCGCTCTTCGCCCTTCCCCCCCCCGCCCTTCCCCCTTCGGATTCAGAGGAGCCCCCGATGACCACCGTCATGCAGCCGGCCACCGCCACCACCGCCACCACCGCCACGTCGTACCACCACCGTCTCGGCACCAGCGTCCATCTGCTCCCGCAGACCGACCAGTTGCGCGCCCTGCACACCATGGTCCGCGACCGCGACGCCGACCGCGAGGACTTCGTCTTCTACGCGGGCCGGATCATCCGCCTGCTCACCGAGGCGGCGCTGAACCTGCTGCCCTTCGAGCCCTGCGACATCACGACCCCCGTCGGCCGGACCTACCGCGGTCTGCGCTTCGCGGAGAACCTGGTGGGGGTGCCGATCGTCCGCGCCGGGGAGAGCATGGAGGCCGAACTGCGCGCCGTCGTCCCCGGTATCAGGATCGGCAAGGTCCTCATCCAGCGTGACAAGACGACCAAGCAGCCGCGCCTGTACTACACGGCGTTCCCCGAGGACATCGCCTCCCGCCAGGTCCTCCTCCTCGACCCGATGCTGGCCACCGGCGGCACCGCCCTCGCGGCCATCGAGGTCCTGCGCGACCTCGGCGTCCCCGAGGAGCACATCGTCTTCGTCAACTTCATCACCTGCCCCGAGGGCATCGCCGCGGTCTGCGACCGCTACCCCGGGGTGCGGATCGTGACCTCCGCCATCGAGGAGGGGCTCAACGAGAACGCGTACATGATGCCGGGCATAGGCGACTTCGGCGACCGCTACTTCGGAACCGACCGCTGACCCCGCGCCCTCCCTCTTGACAGCCACTCACCTCGGGGTGGTGAGATGAAAGCGCTATCTGTCGTGCACATGATCGAGAGGAACCTGATGCGCCCCACCCGTTGGTCCGCCGGCCTCGTTCCCCTCGGACTCGTCGCCACGCTGCTCCTCGGGCACACCGCGACCGCCGCCGGACCCACCGGGACCGCCGCCGGACCCGGCGGGGCGCTCACCGGACCCGCCGGGACCGTCACCGGGGCGACGGACCAACCGCCGTCCACGCTCGGCCGCCCCCTCGTGGGCGGCGCCGACCCGAGCATCATCAAGGTCGGTGACCTCTATGTCTCCGCCAAGTCCGTGGACGGCGGCATCGCGGTGCGGACGGCGACCACCCTGGAGGCAGTCGCCACCGCGCCCAAGCACCAGGTGTGGCAGGACACCGGCGGCCTCGGCGAGGTCTGGGCCCCGGAGATCGTGCACCACGACGGGCAGTACCGCATCTACTTCGCGGCCGGCGGCGGCGCGGCCCACCGGATGTACCACATCAGCTCCGCCAGCCCGGACTCCGGCTACTCCGCCGCGACGAAGGTCGCCCTGCCCGCCGACAAGTGGGCCATCGACGGGGTGCCCCTCACCTTCGGCGGCCAGCGCTGGTTCGTGTGGTCCGGCTGGTCCGGCGACACCAACGTCGAACAGAACCTGTACATCGCCCGGATGAGCGGTCCCACCACGACCACGGGCGGACGTTACGTCATCTCCCAGCCACGCGAGCCGTGGGAGCGGGTCGTGGGCAACCCGTACATCAACGAAGCGCCTCAGCCGGTCGTCGACCCCAGCGGCCAGTTGCACATCACGTACTCCGCGAACGGCAGTTGGAGCAACCAGTACTGCATCGCCGATCTGCGGCTGCGGGCCGGCGGAGATCCGACGTACGTCTGGGACTGGTACAAGAGCAACGGCTGCCTGTTCGGCTCGCACGCCGCGACCATGATGGCGGGCTGGGACCCCACACTGAACGTCGACGGCCCCGGCCACCACACCTTCGTCCTGCCGCGCGGCGACGTCGCCTCCGGCCCGCCGTCCGGCAACCGGTTCCCGACCATGTTCCACGCGGTCGCCAAGGGCACCCCGTACTCATGGTCCAACCGGTACTGGTACACCGGCACGGCCGTCTGGTGGAGCAACACCACCTACCGCCGGGCCAACGTCCCCGGCTCCCCCACCGACGTCGGGTACAGCCTCAAGTTCTTCGAGTGAGCACCGCCCGGGGCCGGTCCCCGTGCGTACCGCCCAGGGCACACCGCGACCCCCGCCAGGAGGAGCATCCATGTCCGACCCGCCGGCACTCTCCCGACGCCGTCTCCTCGGAGCGGCGGGCTCGCTCGGACTCGCCGGTGCGTTCGGAGCCGGGGCGACGGGCACCGCCCTGGCAGCGGACGGCCAGGGCGTGGTACCGGTCAACTGGCCCGCACTGGGCTCCTATTCAGGGGCGGACGCCGCCGGAACACGGGTGACCGCCGTCCTCGCCGGGAGCGCCCGGTATCTGATCGGACCCTGGTACGCCGCCACCTACACCCACTACCTTCCCGACGGCCACATCGATCTCCGGGGCACCGACGAACGGGCCGTCCGGCTGCCCGCCATGGCGGCGGTCGCCGCCGCCACGGCCCTGGTCACGGACGTGTACGACCCGCGGACGCTCTCCGCCGCGAACGCCACCGTCCGTACCCGCAACCTGATCCGCACCCTCGCCGCCCGCCACCTGGCCAACAACCCGGACCCCGGGACCCGTTGGGGCGGCGGCTGGCAGACCGCGCTGTGGGCGTACTACACGGCCCTGGCGGGCTGGCTCTTCTGGGACCGGCTGGACACCACGGCACAGGGTCATCTCGTCGCGATGCTGGTGTGGGAGGCGGACCGGCTCACCACCGGCGACGGGGTCCACCTCATCGGCACCGGTGGTGATCAGCTCTACATGACCCGCCGCGACGGCACCGTCGTCACCCCCGGTGACAGCAAGGCCGAGGAGGACAACTGGAGCGCCGCCGCCCTCTCGCTGGCCGCCGCGATGATGCCGTGCCACCCGCACACCGCCCGCTGGACGCGCCGCAACATCGAACTCCTGCTGGCCGCGGCGGCCAGGCCGGCCGACCTCACCAGCGGTAGGCGCATCAACGGCATCCGGCCGGCCTCCTGGCTCCAGGGGACGAACATCGCCGACGACGGCACACTGGAGAACCACGCACGGCTGCACCCGCTGTACATGGTGGCCTTCGACCAGAGCCTCTACCAGGGCTTCGTCTTCGGCCTGGCGAACCGGGCCGCCCCACGGGCCGCGCTGCACAACATCGACCGGACCTACGCGGCCCTCGTCGACAAACCCTTCCCGCTGCCCGGCGGGGGCACCAGCCCGATCTACCGCGTGGACTCGGCGGAGATCCACTACCCCGAGGGCAACGACTGGGGCACGCACTTCCCCTTCTACTTCGGCAACTTCGACCTTCTGGTCTCCCTCACCGGACAGGACCGCGGCATCTCCCCCTCCGCCGCCGTGTGGGAGCAACGGCACAACGAAGCGCAGCTCTCCCTCATGGCCCGCTTCCCCGACGGCCGGACCTACGGCGCCGCCGGGGAGAACACCTACTACGGGCGGGAGCACCGCGTCGGCGTCATGGCGGGGCAGACGTATCTCACCCTGTTCCTGGCCCGCAACGAGACGGGCGACCTGCTGCGCTGGAGATGAGGCCCGGCTGCCCCTCACGGTGTACGTTCTCGCCGGGGGTGCGCCGAAAGTGTGCTGTTGGGTGCATCCGATCACCGGACACCGGTGGGCACGTCGGATGAAAAGGGGTGGGGCGCGTGACGCGAAGACGGATCTGGATGACCGCGGCGACGGCGGTGGCCGGCGTGACAGGGGTGCTGGTGTTCCAGGCACTGCCCGGCGACGCGGGGACGCGCGACACGGCGGAGGGCAAGGCCGGACCGGTCAGGGCGCAGGCGCGTACGGCCGAGCTGACGAGCGAGGACGGTGGCCGCGGCGCGTCGCTGGCGCGGCGGGAGACCGCGCCGTTCAGCATGGTGGGCGTGACATGGACCGATCCCGCCGCGCGGGCCACCGCAACGGTGGAGGTCCGGACACGGGCGGCCGGTTCCGGGAAGTGGTCGCCGTGGCTGCGGCTGGACGGGGACAGCGGGCAGGGTGAGCAGGGGGCGGCCCGGGGCGGTACGGAACCCGCCTGGGTGGGCCCGTCCGACAGTGTCGAGGCGCGGGTGCGTTCGGGGGCGGGGACGGCCGCGGGGCTGCCCGCCGGTCTGCGGCTGGACATGGTCGACCCGGGCACAGCCTCGGTGACCTCGATGGATCCGGCGTCCTTCACCGTCGACGGCGACGAGGAGCCGCCGTCCTCCGGCACCACCCCGCTGCCCGGCGAAGCCCCGCCGACGGCCGACCCCTCGGAGCAGGCGTCGGAGGAGCCCCCGGGCCCCGGGACCCCGCAGGAGACGGCGGACGGCACACCGGGCTCGTCTCCGTCGGCCGAAGTACCGCCGTCCGACGCGCCGTCCGCGGACACGCCGACGCCGTCCGCCCCTGACACGTCCGCCCCGGTACCGACCGGCACCGCGCCGACGGCCTCGGTGCCGCCCGACCTGCCTTCCACCGTGCCGCAGCCGCCCGTGACGTCCCGGGCGGCCTGGGGAGCGGACGAGTCGATCAGCCCGGAGGAGCCCGGCTACCTCCCCGACGGCAAGGTCAAGGCCGTGGTGGTGCACCACACCGCCGAGTCCAACACGTACACCTGCGCCCAGGCGCCCGCCGTCGTACGCGGCATCTACGCCTACCACGTCGAGCAGTTGGGCTGGAAGGACATCGGCTACAACTTCCTCGTCGACAAGTGCGGCACCGTCTACGAGGGCCGCAAGGGCGGCATCGGCCGGCCCGTACAGGGCGCGCACGCCTACGGTTTCAACGCCGAGACCGCCGGAATCGCCGTCCTGGGCACCTACACCGACACCGCGCCCGCGCAGGCCGCGATGACCTCCGTCGCCCGTGTCGCCGCCTGGAAGCTCGGGCAGTACGGTGTCGATCCGGCGGGCACCACCACACTCACCGCCGGTGACAACGGCCGCAGCTTCACGGGCAGGACCTGGGCCAAGGGCGCCAAGCTCTCCTTCCCCACGGTCCACGGACACCGCGACGGCTACAACACGCAGTGCCCCGGCGACGCCTTCCACAACCAACTGCCCGCCCTGCGCACCCTGGCCGCGGGCCCGGTCACCGGGCTGGCCCTCACCTCCCTCACCGGGGCCACGAAGTCCGGGACGGCCTACTACACGAAGTCCACCGTCACCGTGAACTGGTCCTCCAAGACGCCGGGTTCGCTCATCCGCCAGTACGAGGTCCTGGTCGACGGGGCCGCGGCCGCCAAGACCGCGGGCACCGCGTCCACGGCCAGGGTGACGCTCACACCCGGCAGCCACCAGATCAGCGTACGAGCGGTGCACCAGTCCGGCAGGACCGCCACCACGACGGCCACCACCGTCATCGCGGACACCACCGCCCCCGCCTTCACCACCAAGCCCAACCTCACGCTGCGCACCGGCGTCGTCAACACCACCGCCGTACCGCTCACCCTGGGGTGGAAGGCCACCGACAAGACGGCGCTCAAGGACGTCCTGCTCACCGCTCCTCTGGCCAAGACGTACGGACCGACCACCACCAGCGCCGCGCACACGGCCAAGTCCGGCGCCTCGACCACCTGGAACATGACGGCCCGCGACCAGGCCGGCAACACGGCCGCCGCGTCCGTGGCCGGAAGGCCGACCATCCTCCAGGAGACCGCCGCCACCAGGTCGGGCACCTGGACCACCAAGTCCTCCACGAACTACCTCGGCGGGAAGTCCTACGCAAGCTCCTCCAAGAACGCCGCTCTGACCTGGACGTTCACCGGCAGGTCCGCGGCCTGGGTGGTCTCCCGCGCCGCCACCTCCGGCCAGGCCCATGTCTATGTCGACGGGGTCAAGGCGACCACGGTCGACCTCAAGTCCGCCACCACCACCTACCGGCACGCCATCTGGACCAAGAGCTGGGCCACCAGCGCCAAACACACCGTCAAGATCGTCGTCGTCGGCACCGCGGGACGCCCGACCATCACCACCGACGGCCTCGTGTACCTCCCGTAGCGGTACGGGCCGGGGCCGGGGGGGCGTACCCCGGCTCAGGCCCCCGGCCGCCGGGGTGCGGGCGTACCGGTCCGGTCGGCCGGTTCCGCGAGCTGACGCAGCGCCTCGGACGACCGGCTGTCCGGCTCCGCGGAGTAGACCACCAGGTGCTGGTCCGGCGCGGAGGACACGAGAAACCGTTCGAGATCGAGTGTGAGGGTCCCGACCCGCGGGTGAGCGATCGTCGTCCTGCCCTCGGTGCGGCCCCGGACATCGTGCCTGGCCCAGAGGCGCCGGAAGCTCTCGCTGCGCGCCGACAACTCGCCCACCAGTTCCATCAGTTCGGGATCGTCGACCTCCGTACCGGCCAGCCCGCGCAGACAGGCCACGAAGTCCGGCCGCGGATCCGGTGCGACCGGGAAGCTGTCCGGGTCCAGAAACACGGTCCGTACGAGGTTGGTCCCCGGGGTGTGCGCGGGCGAGAGGGCCTGGGCCAGCGGATTCGCCGCCAGCACCAGGAACGTACGGGTCTGTACGAACGCGGGCGTCACCGGCCAGGAGTCGATCAGCCGGGCCAGGCTGGGAGACACCCGGTGGCGGTGGGTGCGCCCGCGCGGACGCGGTACGCCGTGGGCGAGCCCGAACAGGTGGGCGGTCGCGGGCTCGTCGAGCCGCAGAGCCCGAGCGAGTGCCCGGAGGATCTCCGGGGACGGCCGCCGGTCACGTCCCTGTTCCAGGCCGAGGTAGTAGTCCACGCTGATCCCGGAGAGCGTCGCGACCTCCTCGCGGCGCAGACCGGGCACGCGCCGGCGCGCGGTCGCGGGAAAGCCGACATCCGAGGGACGGAGCAGACCACGGCGAGCCCGCAGATAATCGCCCAGCGGATTCACGGTGCGGTCGTCCATGAGGACAAGCGTAGGCGGGGACGGCCGGCGGACCCTGGTGCCGCCGTCACCAGGATCACGGCTCACTTCCTCGGCCTCGGCACGGCGCCTAGCGTCGGAGCCATGGCAGCAGAAACACTGGACGGCCTGATCGCCGTCGTCACCGGCGCCAGTTCCGGCGTCGGCGCGGCCGCCGCACGGCGCATGGCCGCGATGGGCGCCTCGGTCGTCGTCGTGGGCCGCGCGGCGGGCAGAACCCGCGCCGTCGCCGACGAAATCGGCGGCACCGCCCTTCCCACGGACTTCGCGCGCTTCAGCGAAGTGCGCGAACTCGCCCAGCACCTGATCTCCCGCGTACCGCGGATAGACATCCTGGTCAACAACGCCGGGGTCGTCTCGCCCGAGCGGCAGACGACCCCGGACGGTCATGAGCTGACCATGCAGGTCAATTTCCTCTCCCCCTTCCTCCTGACATCGCTCCTCCGGGAAAAGCTCGCGCAGGCCCCCTCTCCCCTTGTCATCAACACCGGTTCCAGCCTCTACCGGTTCGGCAGACTCGACCCGGACGACCTGGACCGCGCGGGCAGCCGCTACGCGCAGATGCGCACGTACAACGCCTCGAAACTGGCAGGCGTCCTCCACGCCGCCGAGATCAACCGCCGGACACCGGACACGATGACCGCTGTCGCGTTCCACCCCGGCACCGTCCGCTCCGGCTTCGACCGCGACTCCACACTCGTCACGGCGGCCAAGGCGAGCCTGCTCGGCCGACGCCTGACACGGTCACCGGAGGAGGGCGCGGAGCCGATCCTCAGGATCGCCACCACCGACCGCGGCGAACTGAGGAACGTCTTCTACAACCGCCTCACCCCGGAACCCCTGCGCGCCCCGGCCACGGACCCGGACCTAGCGGCCCACCTGTGGCAGCGCGCCCACGCCCTCACCCATTCACCGGCATGACGGCGGCTGCCCGGACCGTCGCCTGACGGCCGTGCAGCGCCCGGTGAGCATCATGGTGCGCCCGGTCATGGCGTCGTCGAGGGCCCTGCGCCCGCGCAGGCATCTGCCCGGGGCGGCGTTCGCGGCCCGGATCGTGGTCGGTCACGTCGTGTGATGTCGATCGGGGGATGGTTCCCCGGCGGGCGGCGCGGGCAGACCTCCGTGCCGTGCGGCAGACGATGCCCCCCGTGGCGCCGCCTGCCGGACAAGGCCCGGAGGTCTCCCGTGCCGCCCGTTCCGCGTCTCCGGGCCCTGTGCCGGGCCCGGGCGCGCTCTGTGCGAGCCCCTGGCACTCGCTGATGCGGGGCCGTGAGATGCCTGCCCCGTTCCGGAATTCGCCGTCGTGACGGATACGGACGGCGGCGTGGTGGATGCCGCCGTCCTCGGCGAAGTTCGCGGGGGTCAGGTTCACCTGGCCATCCAGGCGGAGCTTGTGTCCGCCCGGAATCCGCTTTCGGCCTCTCCTACCCTGCGCCCCCGGGGCGGCGAGCTGCACCGCTCGTGGCGGCCGCGATGGTGCGCGTGGTGAGGGTTTGCCTGATGCGGTTCATGCCCCGTTTTCTTCCTTGACGCGTAGGAGGCTGGATCCGGAGGTGCACCGGACACGTCCGAGCAACCACTGCCACGATCTCCCCCCTCGGGTCGTGGAGCAGTGGTTCCGGCCGTGCCGTCCAGGTCTCCCTTTCTGCGTCTCTCACGGTATGCCGCGACGGCTCGGCGGTCGTTAGCACTGCGTGCACACTTACTTGGCAACGCGTCTACCCGGCGATGTGCCGGGACAGCTGACGGTATTCCGTGGGCGGGACGCCGTAGGCCGTGCGGAAGGCCCGGGTGAAGTCGGAGGCGCGGGGGAATCCGCAGCGGGCGCCGATGGCGTGGACCGGGGTGGCGTACGACATGGGGTCGGCGAGCGCGTGGCGCGCCCGGTCCAGCCGCTGGCCCCGGATCCAGGAGGCGACCGTGTGGTCCTCCTGCTGGAACAGGCGGTGGAGGTAGCTGACGGAGATGTGGTGTGCGGCGGCGACGGTGCGCGGGGAGAGCTGCGGATCGTGCAGGTTCGCCTGGATGAAGGCCCGGATACGCAGCTCCAGCGCCCGCCGGTGGGTCTCCTCGGGCAGGGAGGAGCCGGCGTCGAGGGCTTGGGCGAACAACGCGGAGAGCAGATCGACCACGACCGTCCCCAGACGGGGGCCGTCAGCGGGGTTGTACGCGTTGTCGTGGGTCGCGAGCTGGGTGAGCAACTGCGCCAGCAGCGCCCCGTATCCCTCCCGCGCCGACACCCGCAGCCCGGCCAGCCGGTCGATCCGGTGTCCCGGAACGGACAGCAGCGCCGCCGGAACCTCCACTCCGACCCCGGTGTGCCGGCCGTCACCGCCACCGATGGAGCGGACCTCGAACGGATGGGACGTATCGAGTACGTTCAGGCGATCCGGTCCGTACAGTGCCTCGTTCCGTCCACTGCTGACGCACAGCGCCCCCTTGAGCGGAAGCGTGACATGCAGCCCCTCGGGGTCCGATTCCCGGATCAGTTGACGAGTACGGCGGAACACCACCGGCTGGAAGGACGACGGCCATACCGATACGGGGCCGAGGCTCAGATTGCGTTGGTGGACACGGAAATCCTTCCGATGATCGCTGTCCACATCGACGGGCGCGTGTGTTTCGCCGACCAGCGCACGCCAGCGGTCGAACCTGTCCGCGACCGGCACATCCTCACTTCTGTAGACCGACTCGACCAGCACTTTCTCCCCCTTCTTCGGTGTATGACGGCACCTGCCACGAGGACGCCCCGCCCCTCGGTCCGGAACGGGCGAAGCCGCGCCACACCCGTCAGGGACACGGAGCGATCGCGCCCGGACCACCGGCGGGCGCGGGCAGAAGTGCCTGCCGGCCGGCGCGTGCGCAGCGGACCGGGCGTGATGAGGAGCCCCCGTGACCATCGGACTCGTCGTCGGCGAGCGGGTGCGGGCATGCCTCGAACCGCCTGAGGATCACGGCCCTCGCGGCGTGGCCCACCACGTACTCCACCAGCGTCCCCGTGGTCGGCCTAGGGCCTCCGCCCGCTCTGGCCGGCACCGCTGACCACGGCGGCCTGGTGGTACGGGAGTTCGGCGAAGACCGTGAGGACCGCGAGGCCGTGACGGAGAAGAACGCACGGCTCAAGGGATAACCGCGCGGCTGTCTCCGTGCGCTCGACCGTGCAGGTGACCCGAAACCCGACCATGGCCACAGCCTACCCAGCGGGTCCCGGTGAGCGACCGGGGCCGGTCGGGGCCGCCCGTCCGAGCGCGGGCGCCCGTCATCCAGCCGGCCGCGACCGCCGTGGTGGTGGGGTGCCCCCTCTCCCGCCCCGGAGTCCGAAGGCGACTCCGACGAGGACGAGTACGGCTCCCGCGATCTGGTGGAGAGAGGTGGTCGTCGTGCCGGTCACGGCCAGGGCCAGAAGTGAGGCGAGGGGCACCAGGCCGTTGAAGAGGCCGGTCCGGCCGGCGCCGAGCCGCTCGACGGCTCCGTACCACATCAGGAAGACGACCGTGGTCACGCCGAGGGCGAGGAAGACCAGTGCCGGGAGTTCGGCGCCGCTCGGCCGCCGCAGTACGGGCGCGCCGGTGACCCGGCCGTTGATCACGGCGGCCAGGAAGAGCATGCCCGAGGCGAGTGCGCACGCGTAGGTGGTGGCGGTCAGCGATCCGAGCGCCCGGGTGGCGGGCGCGCCGAGCAGGGTGACCGCGCACACCCCGGTGAGGGCGAGACACGACCACGCGAGGCCCTGGGCGTTCCACTGCGCTGTGCCGCTGGTGGAGAGCTGTGCCACGGCGGACCCGCCGGCCACGCACAGCGCCCCGCCGATCAGATTCCCGGAGGGGCGGACCCGTACGAGCAGGGACTGGACCAGGACGATGACCAGTGGCGCGGCGCCCAGCGTGACACCGACATCGCCCGGCGAGGTCATCGAGGTGGCGTGGACGAGCACGGCGCCGTACCCGGCCATCCCGGTCGCGGCCAGCAGGAAGACCCGTGCCGTCTGGGCCGGGGAGGGCCGTGGAAAGGTGTGCCGGCGTACGCGAGCCCAGATCAGCAGGAACACGGTCGCCAGCCCGTAGCGGACGGCCTGCCCACCGAGGAGCGGGTAGCCGTGAAGGCGGGTGGCGGCGGCGACGGACCCGCCGATGAGGCATACCGCCCCCAGAGCCAGGGCGGCCCCGGAGCGCTCCCGTGCGTCGAGCATCATGCGGCCAGGCTGGCAGCGGCGCGTCGTAAGCAGAAGTACGGTATTGCTCACCGGGCGGTAAGGGGAACTGATGATCGATGTACGGTGGCTCGCCCTGTTCCGCGAGGTGGCCCACCGGGGGAGCTTCGCCCGCGCGGCCCGCGCGCTGCACATGACTCCCTCGGCCGTCTCGCAGCAGATGGCGGCTCTCGAACGAGCCGCCGGATCGACGCTCTTCGAGCGCAGCACCCGGGGCGTCACCCTCACCCCGGCGGGCCGGGCCCTCGCGCGCACCGCCGACACCGTCCACGGCGAACTGCACCGGGCCCAGCGGACGCTGGACCAACTGCGGGACCAAGGACCGCCCTCGGTGACCGTCGCCACCTTCCCCAGCGCCGGCGCCTTCCTGCTCGCGCCCGCACTCGCCGCGCTGGAGGCGCGGCGCGAGGCCCACGTCGACACCACGGTGATCGAATCCGAGCCCGCCGAGGCCCTGGCCGCCCTCGGCGACGGCCGCGCCGACGCGGCCCTCGTCTACCACTTCAACACCCGGCAACCACCGTCGAGCTGGAAGGACGCCGCAGCCCGCTGCACCTACCACCCGCTCCTCCACGACGACCTGCACCTGGTCGTCCCCGCCGGCCACCGGCTCGCCTCCTGCCGGACGGCCCGCCTCGAAGACGTCGCCGACGAACCGTGGATCCACGGATGGGACCTGCCGGGAAAGGCGGTCGACGCCCTCACCTCCGCGCACGGCCTGACACCCGAGGTCGTCTGCCGCTCCAGCGACTACCGCTTCATGCAGGCGCTCGTCGCGGCGGGGGTCGGCATCGCCCTCATCCCCCTCCTGGCCGTCGAGGACCGGGACGACACCCGCACCCTTCCCGTCACCCCCACCGCCAGGCGGCGCATCGGCCTCTGCACCGCACCGGACGCGCCGTCCACGCCACCCGTACACGCCCTGCTCGAAGCCCTCCAGGCGCGGGCCGAGGCCCTGCGGCCGGACTGACCCCCCGCCGGAATTCCGGGTGCGCGCCATGGCCCCGCCGTGGCAGGCTCCCCGCATGTCGATCATCGGTGTGTCTCCCGACGTGTCCCTCGCGTACGAGACCTTCGGCGACCCCGGCGACCCCCCGGTCCTGCTCGTGATGGGTTTCGGCGCGCAGATGCTCGCCTGGCACGAGGGTTTCTGCCGGGCGCTGGCCGACCGCGGCCGCTACGTCATCCGGTACGACAACCGCGACTGCGGGCTGTCCACCACGTTCGACGACCACCCCGTCGACATGGGCGAGTTCATCGCCGCCGTCAGCTCGGGCGACCTGCCCGCCGCGCTCGCGATGGTCCCGTACCGGCTCTCCGACATGGCCGGGGACGGCCTCGGCCTGCTCACCGCGCTCGGTGTCGAACGCGCCCATGTGGTCGGCGCCTCGATGGGAGGAATGATCGCCCAGACGATGGCCGTCTCCGCCCCGGAGCGGGTGCTGACCCTGACGTCGATGATGTCCTCGACCGGCGAGAGCGCGTACGGCCGGCCCAGCCCGCAGGCCCAGGCCGTGCTGTTCGGCCCGAAGCCCGCCGACCGGGCGGGGTATGTCGCGGCGGCGGAGAAGGAACTGGTGTGGGCCTCCCAGCGGTACGGTGACGCCGCCGTGCTGCGCGAACTGGCCGCCGCGAGCTACGACCGCGCCTACCGTCCCGCGGGGATCGGACGACAGCTCGGTGCGATGATCCTCAGCGGTTCCCGCGCGGACGCGCTGCGTGAACTGCGGGTACCGACCCTGGTGATCCACGGCCTGGACGACACGCTGATCGACCCCAGCGGCGGCAGGCGCACCGCGGAGCTGGTGCCCGGTGCCGAACTCCTGCTGGTCCCCGACATGGGCCACGACCGCCCCCGCGCGCTCTGGCCCCTGCTCATCGACGCCGTGGTGGCGCACACCGGCTGAGTACGCGTCGCGGCTCCGGCCCCGGGGCGCGGCTCTCCGCGTACGCCGGATCGCCCCGCCGCCCGCTCGGCGATCTCAGTCCTCGGCCGCGGCGGTGTCCGTCTCCGTCTCCGTGTCCGTGTCCGTCTCCCTTGCCCATCGCCGGCTCCAGGCGTCCAACGGACTCAGTGCCTCGACAAGATCCGCACCGAGCGGCGTGAGGTGGTAGCCGTCGCTGTGCAGGGTGAGCAGGCGGGCGCCGGTCAGCTCGTCGAGGCGGGTGCTGAGCACGCTGGAGGACATGCGCTCGCATCGGCGTTGCAGTTCACGGAAGCCTGCCGGTGTCCGGTGCAGCTCCCACAGGATGCGCATCGTCCAGCGCCGTCCCAGCAGATCGAGCGCGGCCATGACCGGGCGGCCCGACGCGGACCCCCGCACCGGCACACCGGGCCGTGGCGTTACGGCTCCCATCACGCACTCCTCACCCACTCCTTGTGCTTCGCTTCTCGAAGCATGATACTGATTCGAAAATCGAAGCAAGGGGTGTTCCATGCCGCGCATCGAACCGCTCGCCCCGCCGTACCCGGCCCCTGTCGCCCAGGCACTCCGCCGGTGGATGCCCCCCGGCGTACCGCATGAGCCGCTCACACTCTTCCGCGTCCTGCACCGCAACCCCGACCTGGCCTCGCGCATGTTCGCCCTGGGCGCCGGGCTCCTGAGGCACGGCAGTCTCCCCGCCGTCGACCGGGAGCTCGTCATCGCCCGCGTCACCGCGCGCACCGGCTGTTCCTACGAGTGGGGCGTGCACGCCGCAAGCCTCGCCCCGCAGGCCGGACTCCGGCCCGAACAGCTCCAGGCGACGACCGGACCCGATCCGGCAGCGGACGTCTCCTGGCCGCCCCACCACGCGGCACTCCTCGGCGCGGTCGACGAACTGCACGACACGGCGCGGCTCTCGCAGACCGCCTGGGACGCCCTGCGTGTGCACTACGAGGACGGCCAGCTTCTCGAACTCCTCGTGCTGGCCGGCTGGTACCGCACCATCAGCTACCTCGCCAACGGCCTCCTCCTGGAAGAGGAACCCTGGGGCGCCCGCTTCCCGGGCCGGTGACCGCGGACCGCGACGCACACGAGGACCTGAAGGATCCGCGCTGACAGATCACGGAGGAGGATCACGGATCACGGATCACGGATCACGGATCACGGTGAAGTGATACGCGGGCTGCGACCGGCCGGCCGAACGCGGACCGACGAACCCTTCGGGCTCCCGGACCTCGGGCCCCGGACCTCGGGCCCGGGCCCCTCATGATCCGTCCCAGATCCCCAGACGCTTGAGCCGACGCTGCCGGAGCCGCTCCGGAACGACGGTGAAGAAGCCGAGGACCAGCCCCAGGAGCAGCCCGATGATCGCGGCGAACAGGAAGCTGTCGGGCTCCTCGTCGTCCGACAGCACCCAGAAGAAGAGCGCGAAGAAGATCCCTGTGGACAGGGCCACGGACAGACCGGCTTTGACCGGGTGTCGGCCCATCCATTTCTGGAAGCGAGTCGGACGCTGCTGCCCGCCCAGAGCTTTGTCGAGCATCCAGAACGCATCAGCCGGAGACCGCCACCATTTCGCCACGGCAGAAGAGTAAAGCAGCCGGTCGGCGGTCCTGCGGCCAGGACTTCACGGCTGAGGAGCGGCGGCCTGTCGGCCGCCGCCTACGACCCCACGGAACGGAAGAGCGGGCGGTGTTCGAGGGGCCGCGGCACCCGGCGTCACTCCGCCCGTGGCCCGAACCGGTGCCGGTACGCCGAGGGGGTGATCCCGGTCCGGCGGCGCATCAGTGTGCGCAGATTGGCGGCGGTGCCCAGCCCGCTGCGGCGCGCGACCACCTCGAACCGGGGCTCACCTCGTTCGATCAACCGGCAGGCCAGGGCGAGCCGTTCCCCCGTCAGCCAGGCCAGCGGCGTCGTGCCCAGTTGCGCCTGGAAGCGGCGGTGCAGCGTCGCCGGACTGACCGCCGCACGTGCCGCGAGGTCGGCGACGGTGAGTGGCGAGCCCAACTGTTCCTGGGCCCAGGCCAGGACCGGGGCCAGGGACTCGTCCGGCAGGTCGGGGACGGGGCGCTCCACGAACTGCCGCTGTCCGCCGTCCCGGTGCGCGGCGAAGACCAGGCGCCGGCTCACCGCGTTGGCGATCTCCGCGCCGTGGTCGCGGCGGACCACATGCAGCCCGAGATCGAGCGCGGCCGCGCTGCCCGCGGCGGTGAGGATGTCGCCGTCGTCCACGAACAGCACGTCCGATTCGAGCTGGACGGAAGGGAAGCGGGCCCGGAAGGAGTCCGCCCACTGCCAGTGCGCGGTGGCCCGCCGCCCGTCGAGGACCCCGGCCTCGGCCAGGGTGAAGGCGCCGCTGCAGAAGCCGACCAGGCGCGCACCGCGGGCGTGTGCCCGGCGCACGGCATCGAGTACGGCGGGGCGGCGGGGCACTTCGATGTCCGGGCGGTTGGGGACGATCAAGGTGTCCGCCGCGTCGGCCGTCGCCAGGTCGGCGACTCCCGTGAGCGTGAAGAATCCGTCTCTCATCAGGGTGCGGGGCTCGGGCGAGCAGAGTCGGAAGTCGTAGAGTTCACGGCCGATCTCCGGTCTGCGCAGACCGAAGACCTCGGTCGCGCAGCCGAGCTCGAAGGGGTTCGAGTTCTCGTCCACGATCACCACGACCCGGTGCACGCCCGCCCCGCGAACCGGGTGCGAGGATTCTTTCGTCATATGCGATTCCTAGCACTCACACCGACCGTGCGGAACGGCTCAGGATGAGCCCATGAGCAGCGAACCCATCTCCCTCAAGGAGGCTCTGGCCTCCTTCGACGCCCTGTGGAGCCCCCGCATCGTCACGCGCGTCAACGACTACGACGTGCGCGTCGCCAAGGTCGAGGGCGAACACATCTGGCACGTGCACGACGACACCGACGAATTCTTCCTGGTACTCGACGGCGAGCTGCGGATCTCCCTGCGCGAGCCCGACGGGGAGCGTACGGTCCGGCTCCCCCGGGGGACGGCCTTCACCGTCCCCCGGGGCATCGAGCACAAGCCGTACGCCCCGACCGGCGCCGCCATCCTCATGTTCGAACCCACCGGGACACCGACCGTGGGCGATCGCCACGACGAGATCCCGGGCCACGTGGACTCGACGACCGGACACCCCCTCAGCGCCTGACCCGGCGGGATTCGGCCGCGGCGGGTCAGGCCAGACGGTTGACGGCGTCGGTGTCGTCCTCGGCGGTGGGCAGTGCGCGGTGGCCTTCGGAGTGGTGGTTGACCCAGCCGCACACCCCGCAGCTGTAGCGGCCGTCCAGCCCGGCGATCTGCGTACCGCACCGCCGGCATTCGGCATAGGTGATCTGCGGCCCCTCATCGACCCCCGGGGGGCCGGGCACCGGCTCGCCGCCCTGTGCGGGGTTGCTCTGTGCGGTCATGGGAGGAGGCTACCGCCGGGTGTAAGGCGGCATGCCCGGTCCTCCGGCCGGACCGCGCGGAGCAGTACCGGGATCCGTACGGGTCGGGTGACGGCCCCCGTACGCGTCACCAGGGCACGACGCCTGCGTCCTCGAAGAACTGGCCGGTCGGGCCGTCGTCGGGCAAGGTCGCGAGCTCGATGGCGATCGCCGCGCCCTGTTCGGGGGTGCGCACGCCCCGGAAGCCGTTCAGGTCGGTCGCGACGTAGCCGGGGCAGCCGGCGTTGATCAGGATGTTCGTGCCGCTCAGCTCCCTGGCGTACTGGAGGGTGACGGCGTTCAGGAACGTCTTCGACGGCGCGTACGCCACGGACACCGGGCCCGTCGCCTGCTCGGCGGTCGTCCCCGACTGCCGGGTGAGGGAACCGACACTGCTGGACATGTTCACGATCCGCGGCGAGGCGGACCGGCGCAGCAGCGGCATCATCGCGTTGGTGACGCGGATGACACCGATCACATTGGTCTCCACGACCGTTCGGATGGTGGCGGGATCGACCCGGGTGGGCTCCTGCGGCATTCCGCCGGTGACGCCCGCGTTGTTCACGAGCACGTCGAGGTGGCCGGCCCGTTCCTCGATCAGCCGTGCCGCGGCGGTGACGCTCGCCTCGTCGGTCACGTCCAGCGGTACACCGAACGCGTCGACGCCGGCCGAGCGCAGTCTCTCCACCGCGTCCGTACGGCGCCGATCGTCGCGGGCGCCGACGCCGACACTCCAGCCGAGCGCGCCCAGGCCCGCGGCGATCTCGTAGCCGATTCCCTTGTTCGCGCCGGTGACCAGCGCAATCGTTCGTTCGCTCATGAGGACTATGCCTTCCCCGGCCCCCGGCGAAGGTCCGCGACCGTTCGGGTGGACACCGCACCACACCTCGCCCGAGTCACCCGTCCGGGCGATCGAGACGGATGTCGCCCGATCCCCCGATCCCTCACATGACAGCCAAGTCGCCCTCCACGCAGCCGAATTGAGCAAAGGCTGACGTCCGGCTCACGCCGGATACGTCTCCAGCAGTTCGCGGTTCGGGATCGGCGTGGCCGTGAAAATGCCCTGGGGATCGTAGGTCCGCTTCGCCGCGACCAGGCGAGGCGCGTGTGTGCCATAGGCGTGTGCGATCTGTTCGTCCTGGCCGGGCGCCAGAAAGTTGGGGTAGCCGCCGGGCAGGGCGTAGGGCGTCAACGCGGTGCTGACGGCATCGGCCCAGTCCCGGTAGGCCCCGGACGGCTCGTGCGGTCCGCGGCCGGCGGAGATCTCGACGACCATGTGTGCGGTGCGCAGGCCGAAGGCGGTGTCGTCCGCTCCCACGCGGGTGGCCGCGCCGTGGAACCGGCGCAGCCCGATACCGGCCCCCGGGCCGGGGCGTGCCTCGGCGGCGTCCTTCAGTACGTCGATGATCTCGGGCGTGAGCGCGGGGACGGTACGGGTGCGCAGGTCCCAGTGCATGCCGTGGGGCACGCTCTGGTCGAACTGGGCGAGCAGGTCCTTGAGCGTCGTGGGAGCCACGGTGCTCATCAGCGGCGTGCCGAGCCGCATCACCTCGTCAAGGGCGGCCTCGGCGCGATGCGGCTCACCCGACCAGACCGGGACGGCCAGCAGGCACGGCCCGACATCGGGTACCACGGTCATCTCGAAGAGGAGCCCCAGGCCGTCCGGCGCACCGGCGAACAGTTCAGCGCAGCCCGCGAGAACCGTCGCCGCTTCTTCCCAGGGGAAGAGCACCATTCCGCCGGTGAGGCCGCGGTCCGGGTGCAGCCGGATGCGCATGGACGTCACGACACCGAAGTTTCCGCCTCCGCCGCGCAGCGCCCACAGCAGTTCGGGGTCGTCGTCGGTCGAGACGACCTGACCGTCCGCGCGTACGACCCGGGCACCGAGCAGGTTGTCGGCGGCCAGACCGGTGGTGCCCAGCAAGGGGCCGTAGCCGCCGCCGAGGGTGAGGCCCGCCATACCGACGACCCCGGCGGTTCCCGTGGCGACGTTCATGCGGTGCGGTGCGGCGGCCGCGACGACGTCACCGGCGCGGCTTCCGCCTCCCGCCACCGCGGTGCCGTCGACGACGCTCACCTCACGCATCGCTTCGAGGTCGATCACCAGTCCGTCGCACAGGGACCTGCCGGCCCAGTCGTGTCCTCCGCCGCGTACGGACAAGCCCACTCCACACTGCTGGGCCATGGTCACGGCAGCGGCGACCTCCTCATCGCTGTGCGGTCGTACGACCAAGGCGGGGCGCACGGCCACCGCACCGTTCCACACATTCGAGGCATCGGCGTAGGGGCCGTCGCCCTGCCGGAACACGCGGTCGCTTCCCAGCCGTTGGGCAAGGCCCCGGGCCAGATTGTCGAGCGGCTGTGCGGCACTCATATATCCCCTTCCCGGGTGGTGTTAAACACCCGGCTTCACGAATGTGAGCATGTTTTACCTATCGGCGGGAAAGACGTGACCACAGGGGCGGACGGTTCCTCGGCCGAAGCCGGCATTCGCTCGCGCGGAGTCAGCAACGCCCGCGTATTCCTCACTCTGCCCGGCGGCTCCCCCACGTCCTCCTGCCGGAGCAGCACGACCAGGTCGCGTATCCCTACGGCACCCCCTTGGAGCGCCTGATCGAGGGCAGGGAAGCCAATGAACTCACTTCAGGAGGTAGTCACATGGCAGTCTGGGAAATCGTCCGGATAACGGTCTCCGAAGGCAAGCAGGACGAATTCGCATCGGTCGTCCGGTCGTATCTGCCGCTCCTCAAGGAGGACAGCGGCTGTCTGGACGTGAAAATGTTCCGAGCCATCGACAAGGAGGGAGCCATCCTGCTGTGCGTTCAGTGGGAGTCGATGGAGCACCACACCGAGGTGTTCACGAAGACCGAGGGGTTCGTCAAGTTCGCCGGCGCGATGGCGCCCTTCTTCACGGAGCCTCCCGAGGCATTCCATGCCAACGCCGTCATCGACGGTTTCTGACCTGCCCGGCGCGGGCCTCGCGGGTGCCGGCCCGGACATGATCCGACGGCGACACACCCTCGCCCCCCCAGGTCACGCAGGAGGGGGCGGGACCGCCGCACCGGCCGCACGCAGACATCCGACAGCGATTTCCGGTGCCCGAGTGGGCCGACTGTTCGTCTCGGAAACCGGATGGAGCCGGCCGGACCATACGCCCGTCAGCAACTGCACCGCGTTCTCCCGTTGGGCGCGCAGGAGCAGGGGCCGCCGGGCCCCGTGACGGAATTCCAGTGGAAAGTGTGCCCGGGCAGGTCGGGTTGTGACCTGCTTGTGCCCGTGCGTCCCGTGCGTACATCAGGCATGTCATCAGCTCGTAACTGCTCTTCCATCGCGATCACGGCGGCAGGCAGGGTGTTGATCGACCGAGCAGAGAGCCGGACCAACCGGCCGACCAGACACCAGGAACACACCCACGGGGAGATCCCACATGCTTCACAGCCGGCGCAAGACCGTCCTCACCGCCGCCGCCCTGATTGCGACGACCACACTGCTCACGGCCTGCCAGAACGGCGACTCGGAAGGCAACAAGACCAACGCGTCCAATTCTTCAGCCTCGGCCTCGGACTCGGCCTCGGACGCGAAGAAGATGTCCGGCGGCGACAACCAGGCTTCCGGCGGTGAGGAAGCACCGTCCGACAACACCGCGGGGAGCAAGTCCGACGGCAAGAAGGTGACCGGCACCTGGTTCGGTACGGTCTCCTATCTCGCCCCCGGCAAGTACACCGTCTCCGATCTCAAGGACACCGAGCAGCAGTTCTTCACCTCGACCGACACCAGCATCCAGGGCGCCGGAAAGATCTGCGGCGACGCGGCCGGCCAGGCCGCCACGCCCTGCGACGAGGACGAGCTCGAAGCGGCCGCCAAGGACGGCGTCTCCGCCACCGTCAAGCTCAAGAACGGTATCGCCGTCAGCGTCGTCGAGGACCGCTCCGGCAACGACCAGGACAAGACGTCCGGCCTCTGGAGCGGCAAGCTCGCGTACCTGGCTCCGGGGAAGTACACCGTCGTGAACGACGAGGGCGAGCGGGCCTTCGTCACCTCCACCGAAACCGTCATCAACGGAGCCGGCTTGATCTGCGGCGACCGTGAACAGATGGAGCAGTGCAGCGAGGACGAGCTCGAAGCCGCCGCCAAGAAGAGCATCGACATCGTCGTCAAGGTCGACCGCGGCATCGCCGTCACCATCGACGAGAACCACAACTGAGCCGTCGACGTACAGTTCCGCGAGCCGGTGGGACCGCGACGCGCTACGCGGACACCGCGCTTCTCCCCCTCACGGGCCCGACACTGCCCACCCCCTCCGTCAGGCTCAGCAGCGCGTCCAGGATGTGCGGGGAGTCGCGCGGGATACCCGGGACGGGCACACCGCACATCACACACACCACTCGAACCCGCAGGTCAGGCGCCCTTCCCCACCGGCTCCAGAATCGCGAGGCACTCCACATGGTGCGTCATCGGGAAGATGTCGGCCTGATTGATTCTCTGAAAGGACCAGGTCGGAGCCGCTACCTCGGTTGCATGTGCAGCTTGAAGGGGCCAGAGCGTCACGGCGGCCAGTGCCAGGTCGATGTCGAGCCACCCGGCCTCGCGGACCAGCGAGTGCGATCCCTCGGGTGGTCCGGTTGCCGCAGTCTGTTCAGCCCCGAGCAGCACGGAGGAGAACGCACGGTCTACCAGGATTCCTGAACTCGCCTGGACACGTTGCAATCTCGTCGGCGCAACAGGTCCTCCGCCCACTGCGGAACCGTGACCGGAATGCCCGCGATCGCCACGGTCATGTCCGGTCACGATGCAGGAGCCGCTCTGTCACCCGTTGAGCGCCATGCACTCCCGCAGCACCGGCTCCAGGCGCAGCTGGGCCTCCTCGCGATCGAAGACCTGGAGGGCGTCGAGGAAGTCGACGATCCACCGTGCCTCGTCCTCGTCCTCGTCATCGATCTTGAGCGCGACCGCGGTCACCGCGCCTTCCAGGTCGAAGAGGTCGTCCTTGAACTCCTCGGTGAGGGCTCGGTATCCGGCGGCTAGCAGCTGGTCCGCGTACACGCCCGTCGCCTCGGCGAACGCGCGGGCCTGAGCCCGGTCCGCGCGAAGGCCGGCCAGGCGTCGCAACACCTCGTCAGGGTCCCCCAATTCCTCGTGCAGGCGGTGGGCCCGGTCCACCAGAAGCGGCCAGCCGCCGGTCAGTTCGTGGAGACGGTCCAGGCGGCCCTCCGTATGGAACATGTTGACGCGCTGGACCCAACCACGCAGGCTGCGGTGGTCATGCCTACGCAGCACCACCGGGGCGGCCGAGGTGGGTTCGGTTCCCGTCAGCAGGGGACGCCACAGGGCGAGCTGAGCGGGGTCGGTGACGAGGACGACCGCGCGGGTGACTCCCGGAGTGGCGGGCAGCAGCGTCTCGGCCAGGTCGACGGCTTCGCGGCAGGTCTCGGGCCGGACCGGCTCCCGGTAGTTGACGAAGTCGCTGATGACGACCCGTCGTTCTCGGGGGCGTCCGCCGGTGAGTTCCTGTTTGTAGACGCTGGGCTTGCCCACGGGTGGCAGTGTCCAGCCGTCGATCGGTCCGGCGATTGTGCGCAAGGTCGGGGCGACGTCGGTGACTCCGGTGGCAGTGCTGCCGAGCACGACTCGGGTCCGGTTGGACCGCTCGCCCAAGAGGTCGTCGAGCTGGGTGTTGGTCAACGGAGCCGGCCGCCCGTCGGGCAGCTCGGGGCGGCCCTCCTGCACGATGCTTTCCTGCAATTCACAATCCTGTTCGGCCCTGAGCAGCCGTGCCTCCACCTCGTGGGACGTACCGATCATGCGCAGGGCGTTGGGACCGCGCAGATGCCAGCCCAGTCCGTCGTGGTTGGGCGCGAGGATACCGAGACCCACCATCTCGGAGAGATAGGCGCGGAAACCCTCGGTGTCGAGCTGTTCGAACCCCTTGCGCCAGTACGTCTCGCACTCCTCGCGCAACTCGGTGTCGCTCAGCCGCACCTCCAGGCCGTGATGGCGGGCGTGATACGCCAGCACGTTGGCGATGACGTCGTAGCGGTGGTCGAGGCTCAGCGTGTCCTTGAAGGCCGCCGAGATGCCGTCCCGGAGCGCGGCGTCCGACACCACAACCTCGATGTCGGTCACCTTCACCTCGTAAGGGGGTTCCCCGGCACCGCGCCGCGTCCGCTTCCGGTGCATCAGCTCGACCAGCCGATGCCCGAACATCTGCAGCAGGAAGGGCTGATACGAGCAGTAGCCGAGCACACGGTTGACGAGATCCAGATCCTTGAACTCGAACCCGAGCGCCCGCATCGGCTCGACCAGCAGTTCCGCAGCCGACTGAGGAGCCAGCGGGCCGATCACCTTCGGGGTCTGAGCGAGGTGGCCGAACGGCCCGTTGCTTGCGAGCTTCGAGAAGCGCTGCACGGAGTGAAGTCCTGCGAAGACGACCTTCGCCGCGTCCTTGGTGTCGGACCCGAGGCCCTTGAGCTTCTTGGTCTGGTCGAACCGCGGGGCGTCGGCCTCGAAGAACTGGTCGCACTCGTCGAGCAGGATCAGCAGTCGTCGACGAGAGTCCCCGACCAGCCAGGTCCGGATACCGGCACGCACCCGCTCGGAAGCCTCCTGTCGTTTTCCGCGCCCCTGCGGCCGGTCATCGACCACCTGAGCCACGGTCAGCTCCCTCAGCAGAACGCTCCACAGCGCCTCCGGCCCGCGCGAGCTGCCCTTGCCGATGTTCTCCTGGTCGAGGTTGACGTACACCGTTTGGTGATAGCCGGGGCGCTGCTCCATGAACAGTTCCCCGGCGTCGGCGAGCAGCGCCGACTTGCCCAGGCCCCGACCGCCGTAGATGACCTGAGTGCCGCGCGGGTCGAGGATGCTCTTGCGTTCTGCGTCGCGGCCGTAGAACATCTCGCCGCCGATCCGGCCGCGCTTCTCCCTGATGTACGGGTTGACGCCGGAAAAGGGCAGCAGGGTCTGCGTAGCGGCGCTGACCTGGCGGTTGCCGCGTGCCGCGAGATAGGCGAGGGCCGCGTCGTCCACCACGAGCAGCGGCTGCAACCGGTCGGAACCGGCGGCGAGTTCGACACGGGCCTCACGACTCAGCGTGCCGAAGTAGACCACGAGAAGGCTCGCTCCGCTGGTATCCCGCTCCGCCCAACTCATGACGACCTTGGCGGGCGGTCTACCCCAGACCATCATCACCCTCAGGTTGCCGCCCTGCTCCTTGATCTGCGAGCCGAACGCGGGCGCCTTCGCCCTGCCGTTGATCTCCACTCCGGTCGCTTCGAAGAGACGGTATTCCTGCCGGTGCTGGGATCGGTCGTCGAGCGGCCTGGCGCTCTTGGCGTCGTAGCCGAGGAGTTTGAGTAGAGGCGGCACCTGGCGCGTCGGAGCCACCTGGAGCCGGTCCTTCCGCTCGGTGGCGGCAAGCGCGCGCCACTCGTCGAGCGCGTCGGCCGCGAGTGCCGCCTCGTCGGTGGACAGGCCGCCGTAGTCAAGGATGGGGACCATCGGATGCTTGCCGCCGGATCGGACCAGCTCGACGAGCTCGTGGTCGATTCCTCCAGGCAAGCCATCGGGCACAGCCAGGAAGAACTCGGTCAGATGAGACTCGCCACCCTCGATCTCGGGGACCGGTTCGCCGATCTCCAGGAAGTAGACGAGGTCAGCTGCGGTGGCCAGGTCGTTCGTCTCCAAACGCCGCAGGACCTGGGCCCGCTCGTCCACGGAGGGGTCCAGGGCGTCGAGCCGAGCCCGGATCCGGTCCGCCGCCTGCTCCCGGAAGGTTGGCAGGCCACTCCGTACCGTGTCGAGCGCCCGCCGCACATGCAGCAGGTCATCTCGGTCGGCGCTTTCGAGGCGGTTGTGGGCGTCGGCAAGCAACTCCTGAAGACCGAGGTCCTGGTCCTCGGTCACGGCGCCATCGGCCTGCGCGCGGTGCAGCTCGGCGACGAGTGCGTCGTGTGCCTTCCGCAGCTGTGCACGCCGGGCGTTCTCCCTGTCGTTGATTTCGACTTCCGTGGGCGGGACGAACTCCCCCGCCCCGACGGCAGGCAGCAACCCTCGTCCGGCCAGCTCGACGATGTCACGGGCCGCGGTGAACGCGTCGTGGGAGAGCCGCTCCCCCAAAGCCTCCTGCCAACTCCGGTCAACCGCGGTCAGCAGTTCGGCGGACGACAGCCGCTCGTCGCGGGTGTCACACACCTTCAGCAGCTCCGCGTCCAGCACGAGCGCTGGGTCGACGGGAACGCCGGAACGCGCGGTCACGGTGTCACCGGCCAGCAAAGTGAACAGCTCCTGCATCGAGGCGTGGGCCGCCCAGGCCATCGCGCCCGAGGGAGTGTCCGGGCGCTGCGCCAACCGCTCCAGTTCGTCCAGCGCCGCTTCCCTGCCCTCCAGCAGGGACTGTCGCAGTGAGGAGATCTCCTTGACCGCCCGGTTGCCGTCGGAACGGTCGCCGCGACGGGTGCCGTCAACCGCCAGGCACCACTCCTTGACCAGGCTGACGGCCCGCTCCACGAGATGCACCAGGTCCTGCCGCCCGGAGCCCTGAAGCGGCTTGCCGCTGGACGAGCGGTACTTGCGGTCCATGCGGTCGATCTCGCTGTTGACCTCGGCCAGTTTCGACAGCCGATCGGCCTGCTCCCGCACCTGCTGCAGCGCGTGGTGGTCGTCACCGACGACGGTCCTGAGCAGCGACCCGAGCATCCCGTCGTCGGGGGCAAGCCAACGCTTGGCGATCTCCGTCGCCCGTGCGAACCGCAGCCGTTGCGGCGCGAGCAGGAGACGGCTCTGCTCGCGCAGCTCCCGCAGCCGGGCCTCCGTTTCGGAGACGTCGGCGACGAGCGGCGAGGCGATCAACAAGGCGCCGCTGAGGGCACGGTCGGCAACGGCGGCCGCCGCCTCCCCCAGCCGGACCGGGAGCCGGGGCACCAGTGCCTTGAGCTGAGCGCCCGCAGCATGGTCGCCGGTGATCAGCGCGGCGCGCAGCAGAGCAGGGAGCAGGAGGAGTTCGCTGCCCTCACTGTCCTGGCCCGCGTATCCGCCGTACTCCTGGAGCAGGTCCGCCGTCAGCCGGGCACTCTGGCTGTCCCCGGGGATGAGCAGCGCGGCGGCACCAGCCAGGCGGATCGCCGCCGCCTGGGGCTCGGGGTGGCCAGCGGCTTTCGCCACATGGTGGGCGAGTCCGAAGCGCCGCTCCAGGACCAGCTGCGCCAGGGCCCCCTCGACCGTGGCCTCATCGGTTGCGTCGTCCGTCGCCGGGCCCGCTTCGCGGACGGGCATGTCCTGCACAGGAGAGAACGTGAGTGCGGCGGGTTCCCGAACAGACGCGTCAGCGGACGTGGAGGGCGCCGAGCCACCGTCGGCGGCCGGCGCGGCGCCCGCGTCGGGGGCGTGGACCAGCTCGGCGGTCGTCGTGGCTTTCGGCTCGGCGGCGGTCTGGGGCTCGATCCCCTCGGTCGGTGCGGTCGGCTGTACGGTCCCGTGTTCTGCTGTCGTCTCGGCGTCGGCGGGCTCGGCGGTGCCGTGCGCCTTGTCGGTCCCGGCAGGGTGCGGGTCACCGTCCAATGGCTGGTCCAGCGTCAGCTCGGGAGCGATGAGCACCGCCATGGCGAAGGTGGGCAGGACCCGTACAACCTGCGTCTGCAGTGCCAGAATCTCCGTCGCGGCATCGGTCTGTCGTCCCAATCTAATGAGCCGGGCCAGGGCGGCGAGCGCGGCGCTCTCCTCCCGATGCGGCTCCGCCCACACCGGCACGTCCAGTAGGCGGCGGGCCGCACCGCGCACGGCCTCAGCGGCAGCGGCGGCATCGGCGGAGCTGTCCGGGCAACAGGCGACACCCAGCAGTTCCCGCAGCGGCTCGCGGGCCTGGAGGTCTCGCTCCCGCGCTACCCGGTGTGCGCATGCGGCGCGCGTCATGTCCTCCAGGCGACGAGACACCCCCTCGATCCCAGCGGTCTGGAACACCACCTCCACGTCGTTGAAAACAGCGCTCAGAGCAGCGAGCAGAGCGAGGTCCGCGTCTTGCGGAGGGCGGCCGTCCATGACCGCGTTGGTGACCTTCTCCGCGGCCTGGCGGGCCCCCACCAGGGCGGACTCCAGCTGCCGACATGCCTCCTCGGGAGCTGTTCCCGCGTTGGTCCCGGTGTTGTCGGACGCGGCAGCGGTCTTCTGATGCGAAGTGCCGGGGTCCGCTACCGCGGTCTCCGGTGCAGGGGCGCTGATGCCCGGCCGATTGGCGACGGCAACGCCCCCTGGTTCACTGTCCTCCGCGAGCGCCAGCCCGTCGTCTTCCGCCGCTCCAAAGGTGAAATCCGGGTACGCCTCCACGAGAGGCCGCGCCGCGGCAGCGACGGCGGCGAGCCGGGCCGTCTCCTCGTCGTCAGCCGTCGCGCCGAACCACTCCTGGTCCGCCGCCCAGGCAAGGATGTGGGCGTCAGCGACGGAGGCGTTGCACCACGCGAACACGGTGGCCCGGACCAGCGTGGCGCCCCACCGGGCAACAGGGTCGGGAACCGGCTCCCCGTCGTGCGCCAGGACGAAGGCGCCCACCTGGTTCATCACGGTGACCGTGAGTCCCTTGATTCCGCATGTGCAGGTGTGCTGCCGCGACTCGCGTCGCAGCCTGGTGAGGACGTCCCGGCACAGGGCACTGCTCACCCGTCGAGGAGCCGACATGCGGATGCCCAGACTGGTGAGCAGCTCCTGACGTTGCTTGGGCCGCAGGGAGTTGAAGGCGAGTTCCACCATGTCCGCCGTCAGGTCGTTCAGGGCGGCTGCGGCCGGGAATTCCAAGGCGTTGAGCGCGGCGGCCAGGCATTCCAAGTCCTCGGCCGAGACGCTCGGCGGGGACCACGGCGGCCCTGTGACGCGGTAGCGGTCCTGCATGTACACGCACTCCGTTTCAATGGGTGACGGAAAGAAGCCTGTGGATGACGGGAAGAAGAGAGAGGCCGGAGCAATGGACACGCTAGGCAGTGAAAGGTCAGCGGCCGCGCGTGTGCTCGGTCACGAACGTGTAGCCGTACGGCAGTTCCCAGCCGTCCGCCTTGCCGAGCCTGCGGCAGTACTCCTGGAAGGCCGCGCGCTGAACGTCGCTGGGCAGGCACCCCGGCCGCAGGCGACGAAGATGACCTGCGACGAACTGAGCGCCGCGCAGTCCCTCACCGCCCGGTTCGCCACCGCCCCACGGACGTATCACCCGCGGCCTGGCCGGGCGGTAGCCGATGAGGGGAATGGTCCGCTGTCCGTGACGCGACGGGAAGTGCGGCTGCCCCCAGGCATCGCGGCTGCCGAGGGCCCGCTCCAAAAGACGTTCCGCGAGCAGTTCCGCGACGGCTGAGTCCAGGGCGGCGGCCTGCGACCGGGCGGGCCGGCACCCATAGACCGCGCTCGGCAGGACCGACCGATCCATCAGGGCATGACCGTCCAGGGTGAGCAGACCGCAACGGCGCACTGTGCGTATCACCAGTTGCCGGGGACCCAGCCCGATCGCGCTGTCACCGTGACGGCTGCTGCCCGGCACGTCCTCCCTAGTGAGCACACGAGGGTCGTAACAGTGGCCCGTCTCACGGTCACCGGCCTGTACGCGTTCCTGCAGCCGTGTCGTAGCGAGGCGGATCACGGTGTCGCCCCGAAGTCGGCGCAGCTCCAGCATCAGGCCGGGAAAGAAGTCGCGGGGCCAGGCGACTCCCGTCAACCGACCTGAGTCGTCCCCGAGTTCGACCGCGACTTCCTGCACCGCCTCCTTCGCACTCAACGTCTCACCAGCGTGATCAAGTTCAAGGTGAAGCGTGGGGTGCGCGCTGTGGGGCCGGCGAAGCTCCTCCGCGACGAACTGGTGCAGGGGAAACCAGCCTCCGATGAGATGGGCCAGCCGCAGGGGAGCCCGCCAGACGATCTCCTGGGCGTCGCTTCGCAGGAGATCGCCGGTGCCGAGGCCGTCTTCGTCGGCGAGAGGCGCATCTACCGGTTCCAGCTCCACTTCCGTTTCTGGCCCCGGCAGTGCGTCCAGAGTGGAGTTCCATCCGCGCCCGGCCGGGACCAAGGGGTCTCCGGGTGCCTCTGCGTCACCGGGATGGTGGGACCGCCACACCCCTCCCCCCTCGAAGGCATCGTCAAGCGTGATCCGGGAGCCATTGCCGAACAGACCATGGTCACTGTCCCCTTGGACCACGTCGGCGAGCGCCACGTTCGCCCGACACACCGCAGCGGCATACCCCGCTCCCCTGAGCCGCTCCGCAGCCCCCGGGAAATCGCGAAGCCGTGGTCCGACCGCTGTGTAAACAGTGCTCGGAGCGATGAGGCCGTGTCGCCGCCTCGCCGGGGTGGCCGCGCGCTCGACCGCGGCCACGAGAGACCTGAGGTCGTCGCCACCCAGCGGTCCGGTGTCCCGCCAGCAGTCCGCGAGGGAGGTACGGGTCATGGCGTAGTGGCCCCAGGTGCGCAACACTGCGCTGGAGTTGAGGACGCCCCGCACCGTGTCGAGGAGCCCGAGCAGTCCCGCCCGCAGATCATCGTCGTGCGTGCTGCCCACCAGGGATGCAAGGGAAACAGGAACGAAAGGGCTGAGAAGCTGCTTCCGAGCCGTCGTCAGGAGATGATCCGCGTAGGCCGTCAGATCGTCGCCCTGGGCGGCTTGCGAGGACGGATAGCACACCTCGACGACGACATGCCCGTCCTCATTGATCCATCGCCCGCGCGTGCGTAAGCGATGAAGCTGGGCCGGTGACAGACTCAGTGCCGGTCCGAAGGCGTGGAGGTCCGGGATCAGCAGCTCCCTGCGCCGTGGTTCGGTGTCTGCACCCAGCCTGCCCGAGCCCTCGGCACCCGCGGGAGCCCCCGACACCCAAGCCGGTACGTCACCGAGCGCGCCCACCTCCGGGTGCGCGCCCTCTCGATAGACGATTTCGGCGTACAGCGGGTCCGACCCGGTGGCGACACACACCATGGCACCGACCGGGAGCACGGGAGCGCACTCACCGGAGGTGATGACGGGGAAGTCATCGAGGCACAGCGGGCTTCCGCCATAACCGTCGCCACCGAGCTCGTACCCGAAGTACACGGCGTTGAAGGCGACCGCGGAGTGCACCGGCGCCGTGCGGGTCGCGACAACAACTTCGAGATAGCTTTGCAGGCGACTACGTTCATGACCGGGGACGGCGCCGTAACCCTCCGTCATGGCAGAGGTCAGGAGAGCCTGGTCACCGTACGGATCCGGCACCCCCGTCCACTCACGTCCTCCGACCCCTCTTGCTGACACATACAAGTCCCCACCCATGACACCTCCGCCGCCTACAGGTCGCCTCGGCCCAACTGCGGTGATTCCCGCAGAATATGCCCATCCTTGGGTTTCCTGTGGCACTTTCGTCACTTCGTGAAGGCCCACGACGATCGAACCCGCCCAACGCGTTGGCGGATACCGTAGAACCGGAGCGCTAACGCCGCGATCACGGCCCGGCCGGAGCGATGCACCAGCGCCGCCACCTGCCGCAGCGGTGAAGCTCCTACCACCCGGGACGAGCCAGTCGGCCCCGCACCAGGCCGTTCCTGATGTGGGCGCCCGTTGCCGCGCTCCGTGCATCTCGACGCACAGGCCGCATACCGACCTCAAGCACAAGATGACACTGCATCAAAGCGGTGATCACGCGAGTGTCAGGGCCACCTTCCGCGATTCTACGAAGACCAGTGGCGACACTCCCTTGTCTTCCCGTCACAAATCGGAACCGAAGGCCAGGGACGTTGGTCCGGCAGCGGCGTGCTCCACTTCGCGCACATCAGGAAGCAAGTGTGAGCACGCCCGGCTACGCCCGAGCAACCCCTGCAAACCCGCAGGTCGGATTCCCTTTGCAGCCAGCTCCAGCATGGCTACGCAATCCACATGATGCGCCCTCACCTCGTCGAACCTCAGGAAACGGGGAACCATGTCGAAAGACGCTTGGCGATGGCTGGTACCTCGATGTTGTCCTGTGCGACATCCTCGACGAACGGGCCGGCCACAGAGACGGGTGGCGGAACAGCACCGGCGCTCACGCCGTTGAACCGCAGGAAGACACGCATCGCGAGCCAGGCGGTGCGCTTGTTGCCGTCGATCAGCGCGTGATTGCGAGCGACGGAGTGCAGCAGTGCCGCAGCCTTTTCGTGCAGAGTGGGATACAACTCGGCCCCGAACACGTTCGTCCGGGGCCGCTCGATCGCCGACACCAGAAGGCCCATGTCACGCACACTGTGTTCGGTGCCGTTGACCGTGCGGGCGATGGCCAGGATCTCGTCGATCTGGAGGTAGCGCACGTCCGTCACTTCAGATAGTCCAGAATCTCCGCATCGCTGTCCATCAACTCGGCCAGAACGTCGTCGACCTTCAGCTCGGCCCGGTCCTGGGCATCACGAATGGCCTCGATGGCAAGTTCCTGCTTGCTGCGGCCCTCCCGACGAGCCCTCTCGGACAGCTTCGCGTCAAGGTCGTCGGGGAGTCGGAGTGTCATCGCCATACAGTCATGATACCAGGCCGGTATCACTTCGGTCGCGGTCAATCCTCGCCCCTGGCAATGTGGGCCAAGGATGGCGGCTTGCGGCGTCTGCGGAGGTGCGCCTGAGGCTTCCACTGCGAGCGTCAACTATCTCCGAACGCCCCTCAGAAAACGTCGCCCGCGGAAGCCTCCCGCTCACGAAACCGCAGGTCAGACGCCCTTTACAGCAGGCTCAAGAATCGCCACGCACTCCACGTGATGCGTCATCGGGAACAGGTCGAACGCCCGCAGCGTCCGCGGCTTGTACCCGCCCTCCCGGAAGTACGCCAGGTCCCGCGCCAGCGCCGCCGGGTCGCAGGCGACGTAGGCGATGCGGCGGGCGCCCAGCCCCGTCAGGTGTTTGACGGTCTGCTTGCCCGCGCCCGCGCGGGGCGGGTCCAGGACGATCAGGTCCGTTTCCGTGATGCGGGTGCGCGGGAGGACCTGGTCGACCTTGCCCTGTTCGACGCGGACCCTCGGGAGGTCCTTCAGGTTGTGGCGGGCGTCCTCGACCGCGCGCTTGCCGGATTCGATGCCGAGGACCGCGCCGCTCTCGCCGACGCGTTCCGCGATCGCCCCGGCGAAGAGGCCGACCCCGCAGTACAGGTCGAGCGCGGTCTCGCCCTTGCGCGGCATCAGGCCCTGCATCACGGCCTCCACCAGGAGTTGGGGGGCCTGCGGGTGGACCTGCCAGAAGCCGCCCATGCCGACGCGGTACGTACGGCCGTCGGCGCGTTCGCGGACGAAGGCGCGGCCGTGGACGCGGTGCACGCCGCCGTCGTGCTCCTCGACGCGCAGGACGGAGACCGGCTTGTCCAGCTCCACCAGCGGGAGCCGGCCGCCCTCGCGCGGGGTGAGGACGACCTGGCGGTCGCCGGAGCCCGAGGCGGCGATGGCCTCGACCGTGGCGATCTGCGGCCATTCCCGGCTCTCGATGCCCAGTTCGCTGACGCCCTCCGTGGCGATCAGGCAGTGGTCGACCGGCTCCACGTCGTGCGAGCGGTGCTTGCGCAGTCCCGCGCGGCCCTTCTCGTCGACCGCGTACTGCACGCGCGAGCGCCACGCCGGCACCTCGCCCGCCGGGAGCTTGTCACCGGGCGCGGGCATGACCGTACCGTCCCAGCCCGCCTCCTCCGGAGTGAGTCCGGCGAGCCGCTGGAGCTGCTCGGCGATGACCTCGCCCTTGAAGCGGCGCTGCGCGCCCGGCTTCGCGTGCTGCCAATCGCAGCCGCCGCACCGGCCGGGGCCCGCGTAGCGGCAGGGGGCCTCGACGCGGTCCTTGGAGGCGTCCAGGATCTCCACGGCGTCGGCGCGCAGGTAGCGCGAGTCCGCCTCGCCCTCCGTCACCCGGGCGCGGATCCGCTCGCCGGGCAGCGCGTGCCGTACGAAGAGCACCCGGCCCTCGTCGGTACGGGCGATGCAGTGGCCGCCATGGGCGACGGGGCCCACCTCGACCTCGTACTCCTCCCCGATCAGCGAAGCCTGCGGTTCTGTGCTCATGACGGGGTGGCTCCAAAAGATCAAGGGGGTACGGGCCGGCCGACCGGACGACAGCCCACCAGTCTACGTGGCGGTCCCGGCCCCCGTGTCCGGCCGGGACCGCCCGCCTCACTCCCCCGCGCCGGGGCCCTTCGGCCGCGCGTCGACCGGACCGCGGCGGACGGCGCCCGGCGCGTTGTACACCCCGCGCCGCTTCGCCCGCTGCTTCGCCAGCTCCGAGGATTCGAGCTGGTACGGCACCGAGGTGACCATCACGCCCGGCGTGAAGAGCAGCCGTCCCTTGAGCCGCAGGGCGCTCTGGTTGTGCAGCAGGTGCTCGTACCAGCGCCCGACGACGTACTCGGGGATGTAGATGCTGATCGCGTCGCGCGGGTTCTCGGTGCGCAGTCCGCGTACGTACTCGATGACCGGCCGGGTGATCTCCCGGTACGGGGAGTCGAGGATCTTCAGCGGTACGTTGATGCCGCGCCGCTCCCACTCGTCCTTGAGCACCTTCGTCTCGGCCGCGTCGACGTTGATCGACAGCGCCTCCAGGGTGTCCGAGCGCATCAGCTTGGCGTAGCCGAGGGCGCGCAGCGTCGGCTTGTGGAGCTTGGAGACGAGCACGATGGAGTGGACGCGCGAGGGCCGTACGGTGTCGGCGGCCGAGTCCTCGGAGGCGGCGATCTCCGCGGCGACCCGGTCGTAGTGCCGGCGGATCGCGGTCATCGTCCCGTAGAAGATCACCATCCCGAGCAGGGCGACCCAGGCGCCGTGGGTGAACTTGGTGGCGAGGACGACGATCAGCACCAGTCCGGTGAAGAACGCCCCGAAGGTGTTGATCGCCCGGGAGCGGATCATGTGGCGGCGCTTGGCGATGTTCCGCTCGGTGCGCAGATGGCGGTTCCAGTGCCGGACCATGCCGGTCTGGCTCAGCGTGAACGAGACGAACACCCCGACGATGTAGAGCTGGATCAGCCGGGTCGAGTCGGCCCCGTACACCCCGACGAGCAGGGCGGCGGCCCCGGCCAGCAGCACGATGCCGTTGGAGAAGGCGAGCCGGTCGCCGCGGGTGTGGAGCTGGCGCGGCAGATAGCGGTCCTGGGCCAGGATCGAGCCGAGCAGCGGGAAGCCGTTGTACGCGGTGTTCGCGGCCAGGAAGAGGACGAGCGCGGTGGCGGCGGCGAGGAGGACGAAGAAGAACGTCCCGCTGCCGAAGACCGCGGCGGCGACCTGGGAGATCACCGGGTTCTGCACATAGCCGGAGCCGACCGGGACCCCGCCGTTGAACAGGTCGGTGGCCGGGTTCTCGGCCATCTTCACGCCGGTGGCCATGGCCAGCCCGATGATGCCGCAGAACATGGTGACGGCGAGGGCGCCCATCAGGGCGAGCGTGGTCGCCGCGTTCCGGCTCTTGGGCTTGCGGAAGGCGGGGACTCCGTTGCTGATGGCCTCGACGCCGGTCAGCGCGGCGCAGCCGGAGGAGAAGGCCCGCAGCAGCAGGAAGACGAGCGCGAACCCGGCGAGACCCTGGTGCTCGGGCTTGATCTGGTAGTCGGCGGTGGGGGCCTGCATGGACTCGCCGAGGACGAGCCCGCGGAAGGCGCCCCAGGCGATCATGATGAAGACGCCGCCGACGAAGACGTAGGTGGGGATCGCGAAGAGCTTGCCCGACTCGCGTACGCCGCGCAGGTTCATCAGGGTGAGCAGCACGATGACCGCGACGGCGCAGAGCACCTTGTGCTCGACGACGAAGGGGATCGCGGAGCCGAGGTTCTCGATGCCGGAGGAGATCGACACGGCGACGGTCAGCACGTAGTCGACGAGCAGGGCGCTCGCGACGGTGAGGCCGGCCTTGGGGCCGAGGTTGGTGGTGGCGACCTCGTAGTCGCCGCCTCCGCTCGGGTAGGCGTGCACGTTCTGCCGGTACGAGGCCACGACCGTGAACATGAGGACGACGACGGCCAGGGCGATCCACGGGCTGAAGTGGTACGCCGACACCCCCGCGATGGAGAGGACCAGGAGGACTTCTCCCGGCGCGTACGCCACCGAGGACAGCGGGTCGGAGGCGAAGACGGGCAGGGCGATGCGCTTGGGGAGAAGGGTCTCCCCCAGCCTGTCGCTGCGCAGCGCCCGCCCGATCAGGATGCGTTTGGGCACGTCGGTCAGTTTGGACACGAAGGGATCGTATGCGTTCGAACAGTGACGTGTGCGGGCACCACCCCCATCCGGTGCGCGGCGCCGCGCGGGGTGTCCGGGCGGTCCTCCGCCCGGGGTCCGGCGGCCGTACGGCGCCGTACGGTGTCGCCTCCCGCCGGGCTCCGCGGCCCGCGTCGGCCACCGGCCCGGCGTCGGTCCGTCGGTGCTTACCGATACGTTGGACCCGGGCTGCCGCGGGCGCCGTCGAGGTCCCCGGGAGGGGAGCGCGCCGGGGACCACCGGCATGATGGTGCCTGGCGGACCGTGAACCGGTCCCCGTGTAGCCCGGCGAGCCGAAAGAGAGACATGAGCAGGACATTTACGCAGGTCAGATGGCCTGCGGGGAGTGTGGTGTAACGCCGTGCATATCGTCATCATGGGCTGCGGCCGGGTGGGCGCCGCACTGGCGCAGACCCTGGAGCAGCAAGGGCACACGGTCGCCGTCATCGACCAGGACCCCACGGCGTTCCGCCGGCTCGGCTCCGGCTTCGGCGGGCGTCGCGTCAGCGGTGTCGGCTTCGACCAGGACACCCTGCGCGAGGCGGGGATCGAGGACGCGGGCGCGTTCGCCGCGGTGAGCAGCGGTGACAACTCCAACATCATCGCCGCCCGGGTGGCGCGCGAGATGTTCGGCATCGAGAACGTCGCGGCCCGGATCTACGACCCGCGCCGCGCCGAGGTCTACCAGCGGCTCGGGATCCCGACCGTGGCCACGGTCCGCTGGACCGCCGACCAGATGATGCGCCGTCTGCTGCCGTCCGGCGCGGAGCCGTTGTGGCGCGATCCGAGCGGTGGGGTGCAGCTCGCCGAGGTCCATACGTCGGAGAGCTGGATCGGTCACAAGATCAGCACGCTCCAGGAGGAGACGGGCGTCCGCGTGGCCTTCCTCACCCGGTTGGGCGAAGCGATGCTGCCGACCTCGCAGACGGTGCTCCAGGAGGGCGATCTCGTCCACGTGATGATGCGTACGGACGACATAGGGAAGGTCGAGGCGGCGTTCGCCGAGGGCCCGGACGGAGGCGGGAACTGATGCGGGTCGCGATTGCCGGGGCAGGCGCGGTGGGCCGTTCCATCGCGGCGGAGCTGCTGGAGAACGGGCACGAGGTGCTGCTGATCGACAAGGCGCCCACCGCCATCTCGGTGGAGCGGGTGCCGCTCGCCGAGTGGCTGCTGGCGGACGCCTGCGAGATCACCTCACTGGACGAGGCGGCGCTCCAGCGCTGCAACGTGGTGATCGCGGCGACCGGTGACGACAAGGTCAATCTGGTCGTGTCGCTGCTCGCCAAGACGGAGTACGGGGTGCCGCGGGTGGTCGCCCGGGTCAACAACCCCAAGAACGAGTGGCTCTTCAACGAGGCGTGGGGCGTGGACGTCGCCGTCTCGACGCCGCGGCTGATGTCGGCCCTGGTGGAGGAGGCGGTGAGCGTCGGTGATCTCGTACGGCTGCTGCGTTTCAGCCACGGCGACGCCAACCTCGTCGAGCTGACCCTGCCGCCGGAGTCCGCGGTGACGGGGACCCAGGTCGGTGCGGTGAACTGGCCGGAGGACACCTCGTTGGTGACGATCATCCGGGGGACGCGGGTGCTGACGCCCCATCCGGAGGAGACGCTGGAGGCCGGCGACGAGCTGCTGTTCGTGGCGGCGCAGGCGCGCGAGGAGCAGTTGGAGGATCTGCTGTCGGTACGGCGCGAGTCCACCGCGGACTGACGGCCCTCCCTTACGGCAGGGGACGCGCGTAAGGGCGGATCGCCGGGCAGGTCGTGACC
>NZ_JBHZDA010000028.1:61692-70029 GCF_042755665.1 Streptomyces sp. NPDC059142 | reverse complement strand
CTTTACCGCGCCGGCGCCCGGCCCCCGGGAACGGGGACGGCACGTCGGGTGGGGGCGGCCGGGACGCCCGGCCGGATGGCCGGGCGGGACACATGAACCTCCCCCGGAGGTCCGGTGGGCGTGGCCTGTCGGCTACTGGCCGGGTGAGGTGAACCCGGGCGAGGTGAACAAGGTACGCAGGGTTCGGGTGGCTGTTTCGCGTAGCCAGGTGTGAGCGGGGTCGTCGTCGTGGCGTTGGTGCCAGAGCAGATGCAGGGGTACTTCGGGCAGGTCGAGCGGCACCGGCAGGGTGGTCAGGCCGAGTTGGTGGCGGGCGGAGCGGGTGGCCGCGTCGGGAAGGGTGACCACGAGGTCGGTGTCGCGGGCGAGTTGGAGTGCGGTGGCGGTGGTGGGGGCGGAGGCGATGACGCGGCGTTCGTGGCCGAGGGCGCTCAGGGCGTCGTCGATCCGGTTGTGGAGGAGTCCGCGCCTGGAGACGGTGAGGTGATCGGCCGCCGCGTATCTCTCGGGGGTGACGGGCCGCTGGGTGAGGGAGTGGCCCGGGTGGACGGCGAGGACGAGCCGGTCGTGGCCGATGAGGCGGTGGCGGATGTCGGGCCGGGACGGCGGTCCGGCACTGGAGGCGAGGTCGACCTCACCGCGACGCAGCTCGGGGGTGTCGTCACCGGGCTCGGCGGTCAGCCGGAGTTGCACCCGGGGGGCCTGGCGGTGCACATCGGCGATCAGGGCGGTCGCACAGGTGGTGGTGAGGGCGTCGTGCCAGCGGATGGTGAACACCCGCTCCAGCCCGGCCAGGTCCAGCTCCGTCTGAACGGACAGCAGGTGGTGGGCCTGCTGCACCAGAGCATGGACCTGGGTGCGCATGGCCAGGGCGCGGGTGGTGGGAGTCATGTGGCGTCCGGTGCGGACCAGGATCTGGTCGCCGGTGGCTTTGCGGATACGGCCCAGGGAGCGGCTCATCGCCGGGGAGGTGACGTGCAGGCGGGCGGCAGCGCCCTGGACACTGCCTTCCTCCAGGAGCGCGTCCAGGGCCGCGAGCAGGTTCAGATCCAGTTGCATGTCAGTAACTGTATAAGTAACAACGATGCACTTGATGTTAACTTCTACGGCTTCTACCTTCGAGGTGCGGGGCAGGGACAGCGTCCGGGAACACCCCGCCTCTACCGACCGAAGGGGATACCCCGTGCCCACAGCCATGCCTTTCGACCCCGACGCCACGCTCCTGTCCGCGGTGACCGCTGCGGTGAAGGACGCCGGAGCCGTCCTGCGCGAGCGCTGCACGACCCATGCCCGGGGCGTGAGCCTGGAGGAGGTCGTCGGCGAGATCCACGCGAATGACAACGCGGTACTCGCCGTACTGCGGGAGCCGCTGCTGCGGGCGAGGGCGGGATCGCAGTGGGCGGAGGACGAGCTGGCCGGCGGGGCGCTCCCGCCGGGCGAGTGGTGGGTCGTCGACCCGGCCGAGGGCAACATCAACCACGTTCACGGCATGCCGGACTGGGCCGTGACCGCCACCCTGGTGCGCGACAACCAGCCGGTCCTCACCGTCGTCCACCTTCCGCTGACCGGCGACACCTATACCGCCACCGCCGGCGGTGGCGCCCACCTCGACGGCCGTAGGCTGAAGGTGTCGGCGAAGAGTGACCTGAGGGCCGCGTTGACCGGCACCGGACAGGCCCGGCCCGGCGAGAGCACCGACACCTTCCACCGCATCGGGCAATCGGTCACCGCCATGCTCGTCGCCGGTCTGGTCGTCCGCGTGTCGGTGCCGGCCACACTGCAACTCATCCACGTCGCCGCCGGTCGTATGGATGCCTTCTGGCAGTTCTCGGACGTCCGCTCCGGCCTCGTCGCGGGCGCCCTCCTGGTCACCGAGGCCGGAGGCACCGTCACCGACCTGGACGGCAAGCCCTGGAACGCGGCCAGCCGCGATTTCCTGGCCGCCGCCCCCAGGATCCACATCACGGCGCTGGACATCCTGTCCTCGATCTGACCGGCTCCCCCGCCGGCCCCCGGCCCTGCCGGCCCGACTTCCTCGTCGTCCCTCTTCTGCTCCCGGCACTCGCGGCACGGGCCGTCTGCCTGCTCACGGGTGTCCTGCTGGGGTTGGCGACCGAGTGGGGCCGCGTGCGCTACCGGTGGGTCGCCGTGAAGCTGGTCCTCAACGTATGCGCCTGCGCGATGATGCCGGCGTTCCTGGGTCCGGTCACCGAACGGATCGGCGCCCGCGTACGTGCCCGCCGGCCGCCGGCCGCCGGCCCCTGGCGAAGGCATGCGCCACCCTGCCGGGCAACACGTTGCGGAGTGGGTGCCCGGCACCACCTGACCCGCGCCGGCGGCAATCACCCGGCGGGAATCGCCGAACCCCCAAATACCCTCACCTTTCCAGGAGTTCGACCATGCATCTCACTGTTCTGGGCGCTTCGGGCGCCACCGGGCAGCAGTTGATCCAGCAGGCCCTTGATCGTGGCCACACCGTCACCGCCGTCGCCCGTGATCCCGACCGCCTCCCGGCCACCGGCCATGACGACCGGCTCATCCGAGTCCGCGCCGACGTACGGGACACCGAGGCCCTCGGCCGTGCCCTCGAAGGCGCCACCACCATCGTCTCCGCACTGGGTAACCCCAGCCGTGGCCAGGTCGGTGTGCTGACCGCGGGAGCTCGTGGCGCCGTGGCCGCCGCCCCCGAGCGCATCATCTGGATGGGGGCGTTCGGCACGGGCACCTCAGCCGCCGCGGCCGGCGCCTTGACGCGCACCCTGCTGCGGGCCCTGGGGGCCGAACTCACCGACAAGGTCAGCGCCGACACCACCGTCCTCGACGCCGGGGGCACGGTCTTCCACTGCGGGCCGCTGTCCGCCGGACCGCTCAGCGAACGCCGTCGCACCGTGGACCTGGGCCAGGCACCCCATCGGCTCTTCCCCGCCCGCGTCAGCCGTGCCACCGTCGCCGCCGCGATGCTCGACGCCGCCGAAACACCGGACCTGCCCGGCGGCACCTACGTGCCCCTCGACCGCTGAGTGTCCGCCTCTGCCTGGCGTACACCCCGCACACTGAGGACCGACACGCCGTTCCTCTGCGAGATCGAGCTGGTGATCAGACACCTCACGCTTCGCGGGGAGCGGCGTGTCCCACGTATCAGCCCGGCTCGGGGCACCCACACACGCGGGCAGGAAAGCCCCGTCGACCGAACAGGGTCAGAAGGGCCGGTCCCCCGCGATGGCGACGCGTTCGGCGACCCGGCGGTGCGGGGCGTAGTCGCTGACGGCGTAGTGCTGGGTGGCGCGGTTGTCCCAGAAGGCGATGTCGCCCGCCTCCCAGCGGAACCGCACCTGGAACTCGGGCACATGGGCCTGCTGGAAGAGCAGCCGCAGCAGCCGGTCGCTCTCCGCGCGCTCCAGCCCCACGATGCGGGTGGTGAAGGACGCGTTGACGAAGAGCATCCGCCGCCCCGTGTCGGGGTGGCGGCGCACCACCGGGTGCTCGACCGGCGGGAACTCGTCCTGGAAGGGGGCCAGCCGCTCGGCGGAGTAGAAGCGCGAGAAGCCCGGGATGTAGTCGTGGACGGCGCGGGCGCCGTCGATACGGTCCTTCACGTCCTGCGGGAGGTTGTCGTAGGCGGCGGCCATGTCGGCCCACATCGTGTCGCCGCCGGAGGGCGGCACCTCGCGCAGTTGCAGCACGGCGCCGAGCGCCGGCCGCTCCCGGAAGGTCACATCGGTGTGCCAGACGTTCTCGAAGGTGGGGACGGCGGAGCGGTCGAACCGGACGACGTCCGGCGCGCCGGCCGTGGCGAGCAGCGGGTTGGTCTCCAACTCGCCCCAGTTCAGGGCGAAGTCGCGCTGCGCCTCGGAGGTGAGGTGCTGGCCCCGGAAGAAGAGCACCTTCCACTCAAGCAGGGCGCGGTCGAGTTCGGCGCGGACGCCGGCCGACAGCGGGCGGGAGAGGTCGAGGCCACGGATCTCGGCGCCGATGGTGCGCGCCTGCGGTACGAGGCCGAAGAGTTCGTACGGCCGCTCCCGCCACCCCTCCGGGAGGCGGCGCAGTTCCCGGTGGCCCTCGTAGAGACCGTCGGCGGGGATGCGGTGGTCGCGCAGCGCGGTCGGCGCGGCGGCGATGGGTCCGGCTGCGGCGGACTCGGCAGTGGGTTCGGCGGTGGTGGTCACGGGGCTCCTCGGATCGGCACGGCGGAGTGGTGCGAGGGGACACGCGCGGGGTGGGGCCTGGCGACGACTGCCGAGCCGTACGGGCTCAGCGGGTACGGAGGTACGGGGCTACAGGCTTGCGGCGCGCGTGATCAGCGGCAGGGACAGCGGAACGCCGGGGGCGAACCCACCCGGCCGCGGCGGCGCAGAAAGCTGAGGCCGCGGGGCGCACACCCGCCGTGGACGTCGCCGAAGCGCGACTCCACCGCACGGAGATGAGAATGCGTACCCATGGAACGCACCGTACCTCAGGCACGCCCGCCTCCGCGCCCCTCCTCCCGAACAGTGAGACGGGGCACGCGAGCCCAGCAAGATCCAGACGGCACGCCCTAGAGAGGGAAGCCGAGTTCCCGGGCGGCGTGGTCGGGGGTGGGCTGGGACCAGCGCTCGGTGAGGTGGTGGGTGGCGCAGAGCGAGCGGGTCTCGGCCAGGTCGAGGTAGAGCGTTCCGTCGAGATGGTCGGTCTCGTGCTGGACGATCCGGGCCGGCCACCCCGTGAACTCCTCGTCGGTCTCGCGTCCGTGTTCGTCCTGGCCGCGGAGGCGGACCGTCCGGTGCCTGGCCACCACCGCCTGGTAGCCGGGGACGCTGAGGCACCCCTCGAAGAAGGCGGCCCGGTCCGCGCCGACGGGCCGGTAGGAGGGGTTGACCAGCACCCGGAAGGGCTGCGGCACGCGCCCCCTGGCCGCGAGGACGTCCTCAGGGGCCTGGGCCGGATCCTCGACGACGGCGAGCCGCAGCGGGATGCCGATCTGGGGCGCCGCGAGCCCGACGCCGGGGGCGGCGTGCATCGTCCCGCGCATCAGCCGGATCAGGCGCGCCAGCCGTTCGTCCCCCAACTGCCCGTCGTACGGGGCCGCCGGGCGTCGCAGAACCGGGTCGCCGGCCGCGACCACGGGGGGTGTGCCGGCGGCTTCGAGCAGGGCGTCCACATGGTCGATCAGCGTCATCGCGCCATGATCCCACCCTCGGGGCGCAGCGGGAACGGTGCCGGACGGAGCGCGGCCCGCCCGCTCGGGACGGGCCGGCCGCGCTCGGGGTACGGCTCGGGCGGGTCACACCTTCCGGGCGGCTCGCATCGCCATGGCGGCGCACGCCAGTCCGCACAGGAACGTGAGCGCGCCGATGACGGCATTGGTCCAGATCACGCCCGCGTCGGGGCTGCTGCCGACGATCCATGGAGCGATGATCAGCCAGACACCCATCGCGCACATGGCCCAGCTCAGCCCGGCCATCCGCACCGGGGCGAGGGTCAGGCCGAGTGCCAGCACGACGATCGCGATGCCCATGATCAGGTTGTGGGTCGCGAGGGCCGGCTGGCTCGCGGTGAAGTGGATGATCAGGGGCGACAGGGCGCAGAACAGGCCGACGAGGAACACCGGCCCGTCCAGGAGCGCCGCACCGCGCCCGCCGAGCATGCGGGCGTACCTCGCGCGCATCTCGGGAACATCGGGGTGACTGGACAGGTCGCCCCTCGAATGTGAGACGTCGGCCATACGACTCGCCTCCTTCATTTCGCGCAAGTCTGACCGTGTTGTACGGCATCGAGCCGTAACAACCCCAGTTTGCTCGCTTTTCACGCTTTTGTGTAGCAGTGACCGGAGACCGAATATTCTTTTATGAGTAAAACACCTGTTAATCTTTTTTTATGAGCAACCATCTCGGGGGCGCCGTCCGGCTGCGGCGCCCCGTCGACACCTGGCACAAGCCCGCGCTCAGCGCGGCGGCGGCGCTCGCCGTGCCCGATCTGACCCTGCTGGCGCTGGGGCGGCTCGATCTCGTGCTGTACACGTCGGCGGGGGCGATGTGCGCCCTGTACGCGCACGGGCTGCCGTACGCGGCCCGCGCCCGCACCCTGGCGTGGGTGGTGCTGGGGATGGTCGCGAGCCTGGGGATCGCGCTGACGGCCGCCTCGCTGACCGCCTCACCGGTGCTGCTGGTGGCGGGCGCCTCGCTGGTCGCCGCCGCCCACAAGGCGCTCTGCGACGCGACCCGTGTGGGGCCGCCGGGCAATCTGATCCTCACGTTCATCTCGTCCACCGCGTTCTTCGTACCGCAGAAACCGAACGACGTGCCCCTGCATCTCGCCCTGGCGGTGGCCGCCGGGGCGGTGGCCTGGCTCGTCTGCATGGCGCCCGCACTGGTACGGCCGCACGGCCCCGAACGGCTCGCGGTGGCCCGCGCGCTGGAGTCGGCATCGGCGCTGTGGCAGGTCAGGCGGGAGGAGGCCGGGCCGAGTGAACACCAGGGCATGGGACACCAGGGCACGGGACACCGGGATGCCGGGCCTCGGGACGCCGAGCTGACGGCGCGGCGGGCGGTGGCCGGGGCGGTCAACTCCGGTCGGCACACGCTCTTCCTGATCCCGGGCACCGACGCCGCCCGCGCCCGGCTCGCCCGGCTGCTGGCCCACGCGGAGTCGTCGCTCGCCACCCCCCGAGCGGGGCGCCCGCACACCCCGGCCGACGAGGCCGAGCGGTGCGCGGCGCTGGCCCGCGCGGTACGGGGCGGGGGCGCCCTGCCGGAGATCGGCCCGACCCCCGACGAGGCCCGTCGACCGACCGGCGCCACGGCAGAAACGGAACACACCACTCCGGCAGCGGTACGCCGTCCCTCGCCGGACCGGACGACGGGGGTACGGGCCGCCCTGACGCGGCTGCGGCCCGGCTCCCCGCTGCTCCCGGTCGGGGTCCGGGTGGCCGTCGGCTGCACCCTGGCGGGGTGGGCCTCGCTGGCCGCCGGGGTCGGGCATCCGTACTGGGCGGTGGTCTCCGCGGCCTCCATCTACCAGGCCAACAGCACACTCTCCGGTCAGCGGGCCCTCCAGCGGGTGCTCGGGAACGTCCTCGGGCTGGCCCTCTTCTTCGCACTGCTGCCACTGATCCGGGTCGGTCCGCCGGTCATGGTGCTGCTCGCGCTGGCGCTCCAGATCGGGGCGGAAGCTCTCATCTCCCGTAACTACTGGCTGGGTTCGGTCTGTGTGACCCCGATGGCCCTGCTGCTCACGGAGTTCGGCGGCCATCTGCCGACCGGGACGCTGATCGCCGACCGGCTGATCGACACGGTCGTCGGTGTGACGGTGGGGCTGGCCTGCTGCGCGGTGGTCACCAACCGCCGGGCCACCGACCGGATCGAGGAGGCGCTGGCGCGTGTGACGGCGGCACGGAGCGCGGCGCTGCGCCGACTCGGCGAGAACGAGGGCGGGAACGGGAGCGGGAACGGGAGCGAGGGCGAAGGCGAGAAGGGAGGCGAGGGCCACGGCCGCGCGGTACCGGACGGCGCCGGCCATGACCCCGAGGCCGGCTGGGCCCGGGACCGGCTCGCGCTCGCCCTCGTCGAGCTGCGCGAGGCGTTCGAGACCGCCTCGGGCGAGTGGTGGCAGCGCGCCCTGCCCGCCGAGCGGGTCGCCGCGGCCGAACACGAGGGCCACCGTACGTTGGCCCGGCTGGTCCGCCACGCCGCGCCACGGGTCCCGGTGTCCTGAGCACACCGGCCCGGAGGGCAGAATCGGCCCGACCGTAACGAAGGAGTGTGGGTGTGGCCGAGAACACCGAGGACGCCGTCGCGGGGGTGATGCGGCAGTGGGAGCAGGTGATGCCCGGTCTGGACACCGCGCCGATGGCGGTGATCGGACGGGTCAACCGCTGCGCCGCGCTGCTCCAGCAGGCCGCGGACGCCCCGTTGCGACGGGAGGGGCTGACCCGGGCGGAGTTCGACATCCTGGGGGCGCTGCGCAGAACGGACCGGGAGCTGACCCCCGGCCGGATCGCCCGTGAGACGTTCGCGTCGGGAGCTGCCGTCACCAAGCGGCTGCGGCAGTTGGAGAGCCGGGACCTGATCGCCCGGCGCCTCGACGACCGGGACCGCCGGGTCACCCATCTCTCCCTGACGGACGAAGGGCTCCTCCTGCTCGACCGCCTGCTGCCCGAGCAGGTGGCGTACGACGCCTCGCTGCTGGAAGGACTCGACGCCGGAAGCCATCGGCAACTCGCCGACTCTCTGGGCGAGTTGCTGGTCCTGCTCGAAGGCAGGCTGGGCAGTCTGCTGGACTGACCCCTCCCCCGGGGCCGGCGGCGCGGGGGGGGGGGGGGGCCGGGGGGGGGCGCGGCGGGGGGGGGGGGGGCGGGGGCGC
>NZ_JBHZDA010000028.1:42981-61682 GCF_042755665.1 Streptomyces sp. NPDC059142 | reverse complement strand
CACCCGCGCTGAGTGTGGGGGGGTGTGGGGGGCCCTGGGCGAGGGCGGGGGGGCCTGTGTGGGGCACGCCCCCCCCCCCCCCCGGGCGGCCGGGGGGGGGGCGCCCGTCCGGGGAGAGTCAGCCGGTGTGGACGTCCTCGGCGTAGCGGCCCTGGGCGGTGAGTTCCTGGAGCCACCGCTGGGACGCCTCCTCGTCCGCGCCGGGGGTGTGGCGTACGTACAGCTCCCGCAGGGTGTCCCGGACACCGGGCGCCATCCGGGCGCCGTCGCCGCAGACCCGGACACGGGCGCCCTCGCCCAGCAGGGCCCACACCTCGTCCGCCTCGTCGGCGAGCCGGTGCTGCACGAAGCGCCGGCCGCCGACCGGGGTGTGGCTGAAGGCGGGACGCATGCTGACCGCTCCGGCCCGCTCGGCCGCGCGCAGCTCGTCGGCGTGCAGATAGTCCGCGTCCGCGCTGTCACAGCCGAAGTAGCAGAGCGCGGGGGCCAGTCGGGCGCCGCCCTCCACCAGAGCACGCCGCTCGGCGACGGCGGCGCGGAAGGGCGCGAGACCGGTACCGGCGGCGATCATGATGACCGGGGTCGTCGCGTCGTGCGCGAGACGGAACGCCTCCCGGCAGGGCTGGACCCGGGCGAGCACGGTGTCCCCCGGCCGCAGCGAGGTGAGGTACCCGGAGCCGACACCGGTGTGTTCGCCGCGCCCGGAACGGGCCGGCGCGTCCAGGAGCGAGACCATCAGGTCGGCGTGGTGCGGGGCGGCCGAGGGCGAGGAGGAGATCGAGTACTGGCGGGGCCGCAGCGGCGGCAGCAGCTCCAGCAGCACGGGCCAGGTGAGGGCCGTGCGCAGGGCCAGGTGGTCCTCGATCAGATCGAGCAGGGTGCGGTGGTCGGCGGCCCGCGCGTCCTCGTCGTCGGCGAGCGCGCGCAGCGCCGCGCTCTCGGGAGGGCACGGGTTGAGCGCGGCCAGGGTGGCCAGATGGGCGGCGGTGGGGCGGTCCTGGAGTTCGACATGGCGGGTGAGGAGTTCCCGTACGGTCACCGGCCGGTCGACGGCGATCCCGCCCCGTACGGGACGGTTGGCGACGATGTTCAGGACGGTCCCGGGGTCCGCGTGAAGCAGCGCGGCGGCGCGGTCGACCAGGGCGGGGGCGTTGGCGGGGAGCACGGTGAGGTGGTCCGCGGTGCGGTAGGTGACCCCCTCGGGCAGGGCGAGCCGGACGAACCGCTTGACCCGGGGGTGGGCGGGGTCCGTGAGCGGCGCCGCCTCCGTGACCGTCATCGGGAGAAGTCCGTGGCGGGCGGTCAGTGGGGCGAGCGGACCGCCGGTGACCTCGGTGACGGTGTAGGCGGGGGTGTCGTCGCCGGTGTCCCGTACGGGGTCCCCGGCGGTGTCGGGGTCGCCGTGACGCTCCAGGAGTACGGTGCGCAGCGCGTCCGCGAAGGCGTCGACGGACCCGGTCAGATCGCCGGAGGCGTCGGCCTCGGCGCGGGCCAGGAGCCGGGTGGCGCCCAGCGCGGCGAGCCGGTCGTCGATGAGCGTGGGGACGCGCTGGTAGGTGGCGGCCCAGTTGCGGTCGCCGACACCGAGGACGGCGTAGGTGACCCCGTCGGCGGCGCCGGGTTCCGCCTGCTCCAGCCAGCGGAGGAAGGCCGCGGCGTCGTCGGTGGGCTGCCCGTTGTAGGAGGCGGCGACGATGACGACGGGCCGGTCGGTGGGGAGGGCCGCGGTGTGCGCGTCGAGCGGCGCGACCTCGGTGGCGCAGCCGAGGTCGCCGGTGACGGAGGCGAGCAGCCCGGCGAAGTCGCGGCAGGTCCCGTAGTTGGTGCCGTGCAGCAGGAGCGCGCCGGTGCCCTGCCGGACCCGTACGGGGAGCCCGGCCCGCCGCGCCGGGTCGTGGCCGCCGTCGGCGGCGGCGGGCGCGCCGGGCGCGTTCACGGGGCCGGCGGGCAGCGCCGCGCGGGCCGCCGTCCGGTCGGCGGGGGTGCGCCGCCGGGGGGTGAGGGTGAAGCCGTCGGGCTTGATGGTGAGGGTCTGCTTCAGGGTGAGCTGGTAGTCGTCCTGGTCGATCAGCCGGTAGCGGTGCACCAGCATCCCGAGCAGCATCGTCGCCTCGTGCAGGGCGAACTGCCGTCCGATACAGGCCCGTTCGCCGATGCCGAAGGGCTTGTACGCGTGCGGGGAGCGGGCCGCCTCGGCCTCCGGGGAGAAGCGGGCGGGGTCGAACAGCTCCGGGTTGTCGCCCCACACCGAGGGGTCGCGGTGCAGCATCGGCACGACGACGAGGACGCCCTCCCCCGCGCGCAGCGGCAGCCGTCCCGCGAGCACGGTGGCCTCGCGCGCCTGGCGCTGGAAGCCGGGGGCCGTGGGCCACAGCCGCAGCGCCTCGTTGAGGACCTGGCGGGTGTAGCGGAGCCGCCCGACGTCCTCGTAGGTGGGTTCGGGGTCGGGGGCGTCCCCCCACAGCTCGTCCACCTCGCGCTGGACGAGACGGAGCACGGTCGGGTCCTTGAGCAGGTAGTACAGGGCGAAGGAGAGCGCGCCCGAGGTGGTCTCGTGACCGGCGATCAGGAAGGTGATGATCTGGTTGCGGATGTTCTCCAGGGAGAGGGTGGTGCCGTCGGAGGGGTGGGGCGCGGTGAGCATCAGCCCCAGCAGGTCCTGGGCCTCCTCGGCGCCCTGCTGTCCGCCGGGGCCGTCCGCGGCGGCGGTGCGCGCGGCGATGACCTCGTCGACGACCGAGGCGAGATGGGCCGCGTCGGCGCGGAACGCGGCGTCCGCCTCGCTGTGGTCGGTGTCGGGGGCGCGCAGCAGCCGGGTCATGGACCAGTCGAGGCAGCGCACCATCGCGTCCACGAAGGGGTGCGTACCGTCCCGTTCGAACGAGCCGAAGTCGAAGCCGAACCCGCTCAGCCCGATGGTGTCGAGGGTCATCCGCGTCATGTCGTCGGCGACGTCGGCCGGGGTCCCCTCGGCGGCGTGCCGGTCCCAGGCGGCGGTCACCCGGTGGGCGACCTCCAGCATCACCGGGTGGTAGGTGCGCATGGAGCCGAGGGAGAAGGCGGGCATCAGGATGTCGTGCGCCTTGGCCCAGTTGGGCTCGTCGTTGTACGCCGTGAACAGTCCGTCGGCGGCGAACTCCCTGACGTTCTCCAGCGCGGGCCCCACGTACTTGGCGAACCGCCGCTCGTCGGCCAGCTCCGTGACGACGTCGAGGCCGGCCGCCATGACGAGGTCCCGCCCGTACCTGCGCTGCACGACGAGCGGGCCGTGACGGCGCATCAGCTCCATCTGCACATGGACGGGGAGGCTGCCCGAGAAACTCTCCGAGACGTCGGAGACGGGCACGGGGTCGGGGACGGGACCGGGACCGGGGTCCCCGGCGGACTCGGTGGTGCCGGTCGCTGCGGTCCTCGTCGGGAGCACGGTCTCGGTCATGTGCGGGTTCACCTTCCGCTGACGTGGGGCGGGCTGCCGGCCGGTGCCGGGGAGCCTTCGGCGGCTCCTTCAACCCTGGCCCGGAGCCGCCGCGTTGGACGGCTCCGCTCCTACATGTTCCTGTAGTGTCGGGTCGCGGTCCGGGGTTGCCCCGGCCATCGGAGTGTGAGAGGGGCCGGCGCGTTGACGCAGGGACAGACCCCTATGGAATGGGACGGCGACGCGGTCGCCTGGCGCAACCGGGCCTTCCTGCTCTTCGACCGCCTTCCGGCGCCGATCGCGCTCTGCTCCCCGGACGGGGGCGTCCTGCTGGCCAATCCGGCGATGGCGGCGGAGTGGGGCGTGCTGCCCGGCCGGCTGCGGGGGCGCAGCGCGCTGGCCCTCTTCCGTACACCGGGGACGGGCCAGCTCCACGCCGTCGCCGACGCGGTACGCCACGGCCGCAGGTCGCGCTACCCCGTCGAGGTGTCGTGGTCCGCCGCCGGGGGCGCCGAGCGGTACGGCGAGCTGACGATCGACCTGCTCGGCGGCCCGAAGTCGGAGCCCGTCCTGCTGCTGGCGCTGCGGGTGCGCGGGGAGCGTCCCGCCGTGCCCCCGGCCACCGGCGCGGCGGACGCCCGCGCCGGCGGGACCAGTACGGCCGAGGCACGGATCCTCGCGCTCGTGGCGGGCGGCAGTACGACGGCGCAGATCGCCAGGACGGTCGGGCTGACCGTCGACGGCGTCAACTACCACCTGGGCCGGCTCTCCCGGCGCTGGGGCGTCGGCAACCGGGCCGCGCTGGTCGCGCACGCCTATGTGACGGGCGTTCTCGCTCCCGGGACCTGGCCGCCCGCCCCGGCCGAGGACGGGCGGCCGGACGCGGACCCGCGTCCTTCCTGAAGCCGGGGTCCCCGCCTCCCCCGAACCCGGTCCGCCCACGGGTCCGCCCTTGACAGCACCCCCGGTCGGCGCATGCAATATATTGCATGCCGATTCCCGATACCTCGCTCACCTCCCGGGTCCTGCTGCGGGACCGCGCCTTCACCGCCCTGCGGGACGCCATCGTCGACGGCACGCTCCGCCCCGACGAGCAGCTCAGGGAGAGCGAGCTGGAGCGGTGGATCGGAGTGAGCCGTACGCCGATCAGGGAGGCCCTGATGCGGCTGGAGCGCAGCGGTCTGGTGGTGAGCAGGCCCGGCCGGTCGACCCGGGTGAGCGCGCTCGACGCCGGGGCCGTCCGCGACGCGCAGCCGGTGGTGGCGGCCCTGCACGAGCTGGCCGTACGGCTCGCCGTCCCGGTTCTCGCCCCGGCGGACATCGAGGCGATGCGGGCGGAGAACGAGGCGTTCGCGGCGGCGCTGGAGCGGGGCGACGTGACGGGCGCGCTGGCGGCCGACGACGCCCTGCACCGTATCTGTGTGACGGCCGCGGCCAACACCGTCGTCACGGACGTGCTCGACCAGTACGCACCGCTGCTGCGCCGGATCGAGCGGGTGCGCTTCTCCTCCTCGGCCGGACTCGGCTCCGTCGCCCTGCACGACCGGATGATCGACGCCTGCGCGACGGGGGACGCGGCCACCGCGGCGTCCGTCGCGCACACGACCTGGATGACCCTCGCCGACGCGGATCCCGACGCCGACCCCGACCCGGCCGTCTCCGGCGGCCACGGTCTGGTCCTCGCCCGCTGAGCGAGCCCCCTCCCCCGCCACCACGGCGCCCGCACCCCCGCACGTCCCGCACCACCCACTCCGAGCGAGAGGAACACCCCGTGGCGATCGAGGACTTCGCACGCTATCCGCTGCTCTTCGGCCCGAGCCCGATCCACAAGCTGGAGCGGCTGAGCCGCCATCTGGGCGGCGCGGCCGTCTGGGCGAAGCGCGAGGACTGCAACTCCGGGCTCGCGTACGGCGGCAACAAGACCCGCAAGCTGGAGTACATCGTCCCCGACATCCTGGAGCAGGGCGCGGACACCCTGGTCTCGATCGGCGGATACCAGTCGAACCACACCCGCCAGGTGGCCGCCGTCGCCGCCCATCTGGGGCTGAAGGCCCGGCTCGTCCAGGAGAAGTGGGTGGACTGGCCCGACCCGGTCAACGACAAGGTGGGCAACATCCTGCTCTCCCGCATCATGGGCGCCGATGTCCGCCTGGACTCGGCGGGATTCGGGATCGGCATCAAGGACTCGTGGCAGCAGGCGATGGACGAGGTGCGCGCCGAGGGCGGCACACCGTACGCGATCCCGGCCGGCGCCTCGGAACACCGGCTCGGCGGTCTCGGGTTCGCCAACTGGGCGTACGAGGTGGAGCGCCAGGAGGCCGAGCACGGTGTCTTCTTCGACACGATCGTCGTGTGCAGCGTCACGGGCTCCACGCACGCCGGGATGATCGCCGGGTTCGCCGGGCAGGACCGGCCCCGGCGGGTCATCGGGATCGACGCGTCCGCCAGGATCGAGGAGACCAGGGACCAGGTGGAGCGGATCGCCCGCCATACGGCGGAGCTGATCGGGCTCGGGCGCGAGCTGCGCGACGACGAGATCACCGTGCTCGAAGGGTGGGCGGGCGACCTCTACGGCGTCCCCGTCGAGTCGACGCTGGAGGCCATCCGGCTCACCGGGGCCCTGGAGGGGGTGATCATCGATCCGGTGTACGAGGGCAAGTCCATGGCGGGGCTGATGGATCTGGTCCGTACCGGCGGGATAGGCAAGGACTCGACGGTGCTCTACGCCCATCTCGGCGGCCAGCCCGCCCTGAACGCGTACAGCGGAGCCTTCGGCTGAGCGAGGCCGCGCACACCCGGTCCGGGGCCGCCTTTCGGCTCCGGACCGGCCCGGGATAAGTGGTTGAAGGAAATAGCACTCGATGTAGTGATCTATAGCGGCAAATCGACCCATAAGATCTCAATGGCCGTTGATCACGTCATGGAACCCAGAGAGTTGTGGGAGCGTCACTCCGTGCTCGCGGCGGCATTCTGCGGCAGTGACGACCAGGTCCGGGAGGCCCAGGGCATTCTCGACGAGGCGCAGGCGGGCCGGACCCGGATGCTCGCCGCCTTCGCCGTGACCGTCGGCAGCGACTGCGCCGTCGCCAACCTCCTCGGACTCAACGAGCGCGAGGTACGGCTCGCCCGGCGCACCGTCGGCAAGGACGACGCCCGTACGGTCGCCAAGCACCTCCTCACCGTGGCACCCGACGACGACCACCAGACGGAGGGCGCCGCGCCCGCCGATCCGGGGGCCGCCGGGTTCGGCCCGGGGGCGCAGACGGAGTTCCCGGCCGCCGAGCAGACCGTCCCGCCGCCGCCCACGCAGACCCCGCACTCAGCGGCCACGGCCACGGCCGTGCCGGTGGCGGACTCCGCCTGGTCGGCCGCGCTGGACGCCGTCCTGGTGGGCGGCTGGCACACCGGGCTCGACCTGACCGCGCTGGCCTCGGAGTTCGGTCTCGAACTGGCCCATCTCGTCGCGCGGGCCCAGCGGCTCTCCGCCGAGGGCCGGCTCAACCACCCCTCGCCCCACGAGGACCGGGCCGGCCGGCACCGGCGCCTCGACGCGATCCCCCCGACGGAGCTGGGCGGCCACGCCTCCGGCGGGCCCTCGGGCCACGCGGTGCCCTTCCCGCGGAACAACGACGACATCACCTGGCAGCAGATCCCCGCCCACACCCCCGCGTGGGACAGCTCCAACGCCACCCAGACGGACTGGAACGGCATCGTCAGCCACTGGCACCAGACGGCCGCCCCGCTGGCACAGCCCTGGGAGCCGGCCAACCAGTACACCTGACCACCAGCCCGACCGTCCCGCTCTATGGTCATTGATGACCATATGATGAGACGGTGTTGCGCGGGGCGGCGCCGAGGCGTTGCATCGCGCCGTGCGATCCGAACCTGACTCCCCCACCGAAGCCACCCCTGACGGCCCCGACGCCGCCGCCCCCGCCTCGTCCGGCGCGCCGGTCACCGCCGCCCCCGAGGCGGGCGACACCCGCGACCGGGCGGCACGGCGCGCCGTCACCGTCTTCCCCGTCCTCGTGCTCGCCGCGGGCGCCCTGGGGCTGCTGACCCCGGGCACCTTCGCGGGCTGGTCGGTCTCGGTGCCGTACCTGCTGGGCGTCGTCATGTTCGCCATGGGTCTGACCATGACACCGAAGGACTTCGAAGGGGTGGCCAAACGGCCCTGGGCGGTCGGGCTGGGCCTGGTCGCGCACTATGTGATCATGCCGGGACTCGGCTGGCTGATCGCCAACGCCCTCGATCTGCCGCCCCAGTTGGCGGCGGGGGTGATCCTGGTCGGCTGTGCGCCGAGCGGGACCGCGTCGAACGTGGTGACGTATCTCGCGCGGGGCGACGTGGCGCTGTCGGTGTCGGTCGCCACCGTCTCGACGGTGCTCGCGCCGCTGGTGACCCCGCCGCTGACGCTGCTGCTGGCGGGCGAGTTCCTGCCGGTCGACGCGGGCTCGATGGTCACCGACATCCTGAAGACCGTGCTGCTGCCGGTCCTCGCCGGGCTGGCGGTCCGGCTGCTCGCCGGGCGGTACGTCGACCGGGTGCTGGGGGCGCTGCCCTGGCTGTCGGCGCTGACGATCGCCGTGATCGTCGCGGTCGTGGTGGCGGGCAGCTCCGCCGCCATCAAGTCGGCGGCGCTGCTCGTCTTCGTCGCCGTCGTGCTGCACAACGGGCTCGGGCTGGCGCTCGGGTACGGCGCGGGCAAGCTGGCCGGGCTCGGCGCGCCCGCGAGCCGGGCCATGGCCTTCGAGGTCGGCATGCAGAACTCCGGGCTCGCCGCCTCGCTGGCGACCGCGCACTTCAGCCCGCTGGCCGCGCGGCCCGCCGCCGTGTTCTCGGTGTGGCACAACGTGTCCGGCGCGCTGGTCGCCGCGTGGATGGCGTACCGGGCGCGCAGGTCCGAGCCGGTGGCCGGGGCCGCCGCCGAACCCGCGCGCTGAACCCCTCGGGGGGGGACGGCGCGCCGTCAGGCCCCCCGTTCCAGCTCCACCTCGACCAGCCGGTAGAGATGGCGGCGCGCGTCCGGCGTGGTGAGCGGCGGGGACTGACGCAGCCGCTGGAGCGCGAGCCCGTCCGCCAGCGCGGCGAAGCGCACGGCGAAGTCGGCCGGGTCCTCGCAGGTGAAGTCGCCCTCGTCCCGGCCGCGTTCGACCAGGGCGCGGATCTCGCCGTGCCAGCTCTCGTACCGCGCGGCCTGGCCGCGGGCGAACGCCTGGTCCCGGTCGCCCGCGTTCCAGTAGTCGAACCACATCCGCCAGTGCCGGTCGGTGTGGTCGGTGAAGAGCGCGTCGATCAGCAGCCGCAGCCCCTCCGCAGCCCGGGTGGCCCGGTCGGCGGAGGCGCTGAGCGTGGCGTAGTACCGCTCGATGTGCAGCACCATCGCCTCGGAGAGCACTTCCTGCACGCTCTGGAAGTGGTACGTCACCGTGCCGACGGACACCCCGGCCGCCGCCGCGACGTCCCGTACCCCGACGGCCGCCGAGCCGCGCTCCGCGATGAGCGGCACCGCCGCCTCCGCGATGAGGCGGCGGCGCACCTCGGTCGGCTGGCGGGTCCGGCTGGCGGCGTCGACGGCCCGCCGTGGCGTCCGGCCCGTCATCCGGATGTCCTGGGGGTGGTCCTGTGCCATGACCGGTCGGCCACTGTCTCTCCGTTCGCCCGTGCTACGAGGGTGCTCTCCATGATGAACTCCGTCGCCGTGGCCCGTAGTTCCGTGCTGGTCGTGACGGACGCGTCCCAGCCGTCCGGGCGCCGCAGCCGGATCGTCCACCGTGAGACGGCCACGGCCGAGAGCGGATCACCGGCACGGATACGGTAGACCTCGCGGGCGCTCTCCTCGTACCGCAGCCCGTCCGGGTAGGTACGGGAACCGCCGTAGTTCGGGTCGACCTCCAGGCTCCACTCACCGGTGGCGACATCGTGCCGTACGACCCGCTCCGGGCGCGGCGGGGCGGCCGGGTCCGGGGCGTCCACGGTCACCGCGAGCGGCACGGCCTGCTCCGGCTCCTCGAAGCGGATCGGGGCGCGCCCCGCGTCGTACGCAGGATCCCGCACGGGGAGCAGGACGGCGCTCCCGCCGGGGAGCACCGTCAGCGAGCCGCGTTCGCCGTGCGGCCAGACCCAGGGCCAGTACGTGTCGGAGACGGCGACGCGGACGCGGTGGCCCGGCGGGAAGGCGTAGCCGGTGGCGTTCAGTTCGAACTCGACGTCCTCGAAGGTGCCGGGCACCCAGGCGTCCGCCCGCTCCCTGCCGTGCCGGGAGAGCAGATTGAGCACGCCCCGGGTGACGAGGGTGGACGAGCCGTCGGGCGCGACGTCGCAGACACGGGCGATCACATGGGCGCGCGGGGTCGTGGAGTCGAGCCGGAGCCGGACCCGGGGCCGGCCGAGGATCTCGGTCCGCGCGGTCAGCGGCGGCGAGTCGAAGCAGACGGAGCGGCCGTCCTCCTCGCGCTGGTCGGGCGGCAGGTCGGTGGGGTTGCCGAACGGGAAGAAGCGGCCCGCGTCGAGCCCGGTGTGGTGCGGCGACCGTACGGTCACGGGGGCCGCCCCGGGCTCGCCGAGCGGCCGTTCGTCCCAGGTGACGGCGGGCGTCGGCCAGGAGTCGGCGCCCACCCAGCGGCCCGGCATCGTCGTGTACGAGGTGGCGGGCGGGACCGGGTCGTTGATCCAGGCGCGCAGGGCGGGCTCGGCCATGATCCCGGTGTCGGCGTCCTTGAGGTGCTGGTCCCACCAGCGCAGCGTCTCCTGGAGGAAGCCGATGGCCGGTCCCGGCGGCAGCCCCCGGTCCGGGTACTGGTGCGACCAGGGCCCGATCAGCCCCCGTACCCGCCCGGGATCGAGGTGTTCGACCAGCCGCAGCACGGTGTCCCGGTACGGGTCGGCCCAGCCGCCGACCGCGAGCACGGCGGCGTCGACGGCGGAGTAGTCCTCGCAGACGCTGCCGTGGCGCCAGTAGTCGTCCCGCTGCTGGTGGTCGAGCCAGGTGTGCAGGTACGGGGTGATCGCGTCGAGCCGTTCGCGCCACAGCGGCAGCCAGCGGTCCGCGCCGACCTGCGCGGGGTCCGGGGGCCGGGCGGTGAACGCGAGCATCGTGCCGGCCCAGGCGAGCATGTCGATGCCGAGGACGGCGCCGCCCATGTAGTGGACGTCGTTGTCGTACCGGTCGTCGGTGGAGCAGACGGTGACGATCGCCTTGAGCGGTTCGGGACGCAGGGCGGCGATCTGGAGCGCGTTGAAGCCGCCCCAGGAGATGCCGAACATGCCGACCTTCCCGGTGCACCACTCCTGTGCGGCCAGCCAGTCGACAACGTCGACGCCGTCGGCCAGCTCCGTCGCGGTGTACTCGTCGAGCATGACGCCCTCGGAGTCCCCGCTGCCGCGCAGGTCGACCCGTACGGACGCGTAGCCGTGCCCCGCGTACCAGGGGTGGCGCTGGGCGTCCCGGGGCGCGGTCCAGTCGCTCTTGCGGTACGGCAGATACTCCAGCAGGGCGGGGACCGGATCGGCCGCCGCGGCGGCGGGCCGCCAGATCCTGGCGTGCAGCCGGGTGCCGTCCCGGGTGGGGATCCAGACGTCCTCGGTGTGGACCGGCCGGTCGAACGTCTCGCGGTATCGCATGGTGGGGCCTCCTTCGCGCCCGGGCGGGCGCCTGCGGGTCGGGGTCACGGCGGGGCCCGGCGGGTCAGACGGCCGCCGGGCGCCAGCGGCGGACGCGGTGGCGGCTGGTGATCTCCGTCCACATGTCGTCCCCGGACGCCGCGTCCTGCCACTCCTCCTCGGGGACCGGGACCCGCTCCGCCTCCGGGTCGGGTTCCAGCGCGGCGGCCATGAGCCGGCGTGTGTACGGGTGGGCCGGGGCGAGGAACACCGCTTCCGTGGGGCCCTCTTCGACCACGACGCCGTGCCGCAGCACCAGGACCCGGTCGGCGATGCCGCGGACCACCGCCAGGTCGTGGCTGATGAAGAGACAGGCCAGCCGGCGCTCCCGGCGCAGGTCGTCCAGCAGCCGCAGGACCTCGGCCTGGACGGAGACGTCGAGCGCGGTGGTGATCTCGTCCGCGATGAGCACGTCGGGCTCGCCCGCCAGCGCCCGTGCGATGCCGATGCGCTGGCGCTGGCCGCCGGAGAGCTGCGCGGGCAGCCGGTCGGCGAACTCCGGCGGGAGGTGGACGTCGGCGATGAGGCGGCGGGCCCGTACCGCCGCGTCCGCGCGGGAGACCGCCGTACCGAAGACGCGCAACGGGCGGCGTACCGCGTCGCCCACCGAGCGGCGGGGGTTGAGGGAGGTGTCGGCGTTCTGGAAGACGAGCTGGACCTTGCGGCGCAGGTCGCGGGGGCGCTTGCGGGACGGTGCGGTGAGGTCCCCGCCGTCCTGCCCCTCGGCCGCCGCCGTCATCGTGCCGCCGGACGGGGCGCGCAGCCCGGCCAGCGACCACGCGAGGGTGGACTTGCCGCTGCCGGACTCCCCGACGAGCGCCAGGATCTCCCCGCGCCGCACCCGGAACGACACCCCGTCGACGGCGCGGGAGGCCCCGTAGTCGACGGTGACGTCCTGGACGGCGACGGCCTCGGGGGCGTCGGCGGGCAGCACGGCCCGGGGCCGGATCTCGCGTGTGCCGTCCTCGGCGACCAGCACGAGTCCGTCGTCGGCGAGGCGCGGCACGGCGGCGAGCAGCCGGCGGGTGTACGGCTCGGCGGGCGCCCCGAAGAGCCGGCGCGTGGACGCGCTCTCCACCACCCGGCCCGCGCGCACCACGGTGACATGGTCGGCCATGTGCGCGACCACCCCGAGGTCGTGGCTGACCAGGACGGCGGCGAGGCCGAGTTCGTCGCGCAGCGCGCCGATCAGGTCGAGGACACCGCGCTGGGTGACGACGTCCAGGCCGGTGGTCGGTTCGTCCAGGACCAGGACCCGGGGGCGGGCCGCGATGGCCATGGCGATGGCGACGCGCTGCTGCTGGCCGCCGGAGAGTTCGTGCGGATAGCGCCGGGCCAGCTCGGCGGGGCGGGGCAGCCGGACCTGTTCGAGGAGGTCCGTCACCGAGTGGCGCGCGGTGTCCTCGTCGCGGAGCGCCTCGGCGATCTGCCGGCCGACGCGCAGGGAGGGCGTGAGCGCGTGCCCCGCGTTCTGGGCGACCATCGCGACCGTACCGCCGCGCAGCCGCCGCAGCTCACGGGCCGGCAGCGCGAAGACGTCCTGTCCCACGACGCTCACGGTGCCCGCGGTGATCCGGGAGCCGTGCCGCAGATGGCCCAGGAGCGTGGCGGCGACGGTGGACTTGCCGCTGCCGGACTCGCCGACCAGGGCGAGGGTCCTGCCGGGCCGTACGTCGAGGGAGACGTCCTGGACGACGGGGATGTCCACGCCGCCCGAGCGGTAGGCGACATGGAGGCCGGTCACCGAGACCAGCGCGGTGTCCCGGGCGGCCGTACCGGCGGCGGCGCCGCTCGTGCGGGTGGTCATCAGGAACCCTCCCTGATCCGGTCGACGCCCCACGCCTTGGAGAGGCCGTCGGCGGCGAGGTTGAGCCCGACCACGAGGGTGGCCAGGGCGATGATCGGGGCGAGGCTGGCCATCGGTACGACGGTGATGGCGGTCCGGTTCTCCGCGACCATCAGCCCCCAGTCGGGGGTGGGCGGGTTGGCGCCGAAGCCGAGGAAGGACAGGGAGCTGATCAGCAGGACGACCCACGAGGCGCGCATCGCGAACTCCACGCACACCACGTCGGTGATGTTGGGCAGCACCTCGCGCCGCAGGATCGACCAGGTCGACTCGCCCCGGGCGCGCGCGGCGGTGACGTAGTCCGCGGGGACGACGGCGAGGGCCGCGCCGCGCACGACCCGTACCACCTGGGGTACGTAGACGACGGCGATGGCCAGCACGATGACGCCCGGTCCGGAGCCCAGCGCGGTCACGATGACGAGCAGGGCGAGGATCGAGGGGACGGAGAGCACCGCGTCCAGCACCCGCATCAGCGCGTCGTCCAGCCGGCCGCCGCGCAGGGCGGTGGCGCAGCCGAGGACGGTGCCGAGGGCGATGGTCAGCAGGGTCGCGGCGGCGGAGACGCCGAGCGCGTACCGCCCGCCGTGGAGCACGCGGGTGAGGACGTCGCGCCCGTACTGGTCGGTGCCCGCCCAGTGGTCGGCGCCCGGTCCGAGCAGGGCGCGCGCGGAGTCGCCCACGGTGGGCGCGTACGGGGTGAGGAGCGGGGCGAGCGCGGCGACGGCCACATGGACGGCGACGACGGCGAGGCCGACGGAGGCGGCGCGGGAGGAGCGTACGGTCCGCCAGGTGCGGGCCGCGGGGCCCGGACGTACGGGCCGTGTGTCCGCGGGCGACGGCGCGGAGTCCGTGGGGCTCGCGGTCTTCGGGGAACGCACGGAACTCATCGGGTCCTCACTCATCGGGTCCTCCCGCCGCGGATACGGAGTTTGGGGTTCAGGGCCATCGCGCCGAGGTCGGCGGCGAGGTTGCACAGGACGTACACGACCGCGCTGATGAGGGCGATGGCCTGGAGGACGGGCAGGTCGCGGTTCTGCACGGAGGAGAGCATCAGCTTGCCGATGCCCGGGTAGTTGAAGACGTTCTCGACGACGGCGACGCCGCCGATCAGCCAGGCCACGTTGAGGGCGATCACATGGAGCGTGGGCAGCAGGGCGCTGGGCAGGGCGTGCCGGGTGACCACGTGCCAGGAGGAGAGCCCCTTGAGGCGGGCGGTGGTGACGTACTCGCTCGCCATCACGTCGATCACGGAGGTGCGGGCCATGCGCACGATGTACGCGGCCATGACCACGGCGAGCGAGGCGGCGGGCAGCCAGACCGCGGGCAGCAGTTGTCCGGCGGTGGCGCCGGGTCCGTAGAGCACGACCGCGGGGAAGAGCGGGAGGGCGACGGAGAAGGCGAGGACGAGCACGGTCGCCACGACGAACTCGGGGACGCTCATGCCGACCAGACTGACCGTGGAGATGAGGTGGTCGGGCCAGCGGTCGCGGTAGTACCCGGCGACGACTCCGAGGACGAGGGAGCCGGTGACGGCGAAGAGGACGGTGACGGCGGCGATCAGCAGGGAGTTGCCGAGGTACTGCGCGACCTCGCCGCCCACCGCCTTGCCGGAGACGAGCGAGCTGCCGAAGTCGCCCTGGACGGCGCCCTTGACCCACTGGACGTAGCGCTCCCAGGCGGGCTGGTCGAGATGGAGCCTGTCGCGCAGCGCGGCGACCGCGGAGGGCGTGGCGTCCTTGCCGAGGACCTGGGTGGCGACATCGCCGGGCAGCGCCTGGACGGCGAGGAAGACGAGGACGGAGGAGAGCACGAGGGTGCCGAGCGCGGTGACGACGCGGCGGGCCACGAAGGTGAACACGGTGGTCTCAGGCTCCCTTCAGGCCGATGCCGAGGTAGTCGAACTCGAAGCCGTGCTCGGCGTAGCCGCGCACGGAGCGGGAGATGCCGACCAGCCGGTCCGCGAACATCGGGGTCATCGCGCCGCCCTTCTCGATGACGAAGGTCTGCGCCTGGCCGTACAGCTCGCGCCGGCGCGTGTCGTCGGTCTCGCGCCTCGCCCGGTCGAGCAGGGCGTCGAAGGCGGGGTCGGACCAGGCGGTCTCGTTGTAGCCGGAGCCGCCGCGGAAGACCTGGTTGAGGAGCTGGTCGACGGGGCGGCCGGTGAACCAGTAGGTGGCCATGAGCGGCTTCTTCATCCAGATCTGGGTGTAGTACGAGTCCGCCGACGCGGTCCTGACCCGGATCCGGATGCCGGCGCGCCGGGCCGACTCCTGGTAGGCGAGGGCCATGGGCGTGAAGATCGGGTCGTAGGACGAGGTGTAGAGGTCGACCGCCAGCCGCTCGTGGCCCGCCTTCTTGAGCAGGTGCCGGGCCTGCTCCGGGTCGTGGACGGGGTGGTCGGCGAGGTGGTTGGGGTCGCTGGGCGGTACGGGGTTGTCCCAGCCGAGGGTGCCGGCGCCCTGGAGCGCGACCTTGAGGACGTGCTCGGGGTCGTAGGCGAGCTTCATCGCCTGGCGTACGCGGACGTCGGTGAAGGGCTTCTCGGTGGTGAGCATCGGCAGGACGTACCACTGGGCGTCCTTGACGCGGGCGATGGTGGCACGGTCGGAGGCGGCGACGACCCGGGCGGTGGCGAAGTCCAGATTGGTCTGGGAGAGCAGGTCGACCTGGCCGGCGAGGAGCGCGTTCGAGCGGGCCTGCATGTCGGCGACGGAATAGAAGTCGATGGCGTCGAGGACGGGCCGGCCGGCCCAGTGCCCGGCGTACGCGGTGACGCGTCCGGGTCCGGCGGCGGTGAACGACGTCAGTTTGAAGGGCCCGGTGCCGATGCCGGTACGGCCGATGGAGCGGGCGCTGCCGTCGGGGATGACGTAGCAGTTGTAGTGCGTCAGCAGGCTGGGGAACTCGGCGTTCGGGGTCTTCAGCGGAACGACGAGGGTGTGCGCGTCGGGGGTGCGCAGGGTCTTCGGGTCGACGAGCGGTTCGAGGACGGCGGCCTGCGGTGAGGCGGTCGCGGCGTCGAGGATGTGGCGCAGCGTGTAGGCGGCGTCGGCGGAGGTGAAGGCGCGGCCGTCGTGGAAGGTGAGACCGCGGCGGAGCCGGAAGGTCCAGGTACGGGCCTGGTCGTCCGGTTCCCAGGACTCGGCGAGGTCGGGGGCGAGCAGCCCGTCGGGGCCGACCCGGACGAGCCGGTTGTAGAGGGCGCCGAGGTATTCGTACGCGGAGAGCGCGCTCGCCGGATCCAGTGTCTCGGCCTCGGAGGCGGGCGGCCTGGCGATGCGCAGGGTGCCGCCGCGAGCGGGTTTGCCGGCGGGCGCGGCCTCGGGGAGGGCGCCCGTCGCCCCGGATCCGGCGCCGCCGGAGCAGCCGGTGAGCAGCCAGGAGGCGCCGAGCGCCGCGCCGCCGGCCGCCGCGGCGGTGAGCAGCGAGCGCCGGGGCGGTCCGGCCGCGCCGGGCTTTCCGGCCCGGCCGGCCGCGCCGGGGTCCGTTCGTCGGTCAGTGTCGGACATGTACCGGACACCCTTCGCATTGATTCGTTCCGCTGAACGATTGGGTGAAGTGCGTGAACGATAGCCAGGCGTCATCGCCGCGCCAACCCCTTGTGCGCGGAAATTAACCCGGGAAATCGACTCGTTACCTGGCGCGACCGGCCGTCAACCGGCGCGCGGGGCGGCCGGCGGCCCGTAGAGCGCGGCGAGTTCGGCCGCGAGGCGCGCGAGGTGGTCCCTGGCCTCCCGGGGCGCGAGGATCTCGATCCTGGCCCCCAGTCCGGCCAGTTGCGCGGCCAGTGCCTGCGGCGAGGGGCCGTCGGCCTCGAAGGTCATCCAGCCGTGGGCCAGCGGGCGCCCGAGCCGCAGCCGCCCGGGGAACAGGGCCCGCAGGGCGGCCTCGGCGCCGCGCTCGGCCCGGCCCCGTACGGTCGCCGCGCGGGTCCGTTCCTCCGCGGTGGAGGCGAGGGAGCGCCAGGCGACCGCGAGGTCGAACCCCTCCGGGCGGACGGCGGGGTCCCCGGTCGGCTCGACGGAGGTGACACGGCTGAGCCGGAAGATCCGCAGGGCGCCCGGACCGCCGGCCGCTCCGGTGCTCGCGACGAGGTAGCGGACGCCTGCCTTGGTCGCGAGGCCCAGCGGATGGACGATCCGCTCGTCGGCCGCTCCCCCGGGCCGCTCGTAACCGAGGCGGACCTGTGACCCGTCGACCACGGCGCGTTCCAGGGCCCTGAGGTGCGGTGTGGCGCCCTCGTCCGGGACACCCGGGACGCCCGGGACATCAGCGACGCCCGGGACGCCCGGGACCAGGAACAGCTCACGGATCTCGCCAACGGTCAGCCCGACCGGATCCGTCCGCGCCCCGCCCACCAGCGCCCAGCCGCCGCCCCGCCCGCGCTGCGGATAGACGGGGATACCCGCCGTCGCCAGGGCCTCCAGATCACGGCGCGCCGTACGTTCGGACACGGCCAGCTCCGCCGCCACCTCGGTCGCGGTCACCCGTCCCCGCGCCTGGAGGAGCAGCAGCGTCGCCACCAGGCGATCGGCCCTCATACCGCCATTCTCCTCCTCGGGCGGTGCGGACGAGGGCGCCAGGCCCCGCCGTGACGCCCGGCCGGCGGGGCGCGGCCCCGGCCCGTCGTGTTGACTTCCGACCGGAGCGGTCCGGGGCAGGTGCGCCGGGACCGGCCCGTGCCGCCCCGTACGCCCACGCGTACACCCGTACACGCCGTACGGCTGTGATCCCGTGATCCCGTGTGAAGGAGCCATCCATGCGTATCGCCGTCCTCGACGACTACCAGCGGGCCGCCCGTCGCTTCGCCGACTGGGACGCGCTCGGCGGCGAGGTGGTCTTCTTCCACGAGCCGCTGTCCGGTGTGGAGGCGGTCGGCGCCGCGCTGGCCGGTTTCGACGTGGTGGTCGCCATGCGCGAACGCACCCCGTTCCCCGCCGAGTTGTTCGACCGGCTGCCCGCGCTGCGGCTGCTGGTGACCACGGGCATGGCCAACGCGTCGCTGGATCTGGCGGCGGCGCGGCGCCACGGGGTGACGGTCTGCGGCACGGAGGCCGTGCCGCACGCCACGGCCGAGCTGACCTGGGGTCTGATCCTCTCGCTGGCCCGGAACATCCCCGCCGAGTCGGCCGGGATGCGCGAGGGCGGCTGGCAGCGGACGATCGGCCGCGATCTGCACGGCCGTACGCTCGGTGTCGTCGGTCTGGGGCGGCTCGGCACCCGGGTCGCCGCGATCGGCGCCGCGTTCGGGATGCGGGTCCTCGCGTGGAGCAGCAATCTGGACGCGGAACGGGCCGTGGCGGCGGGCGTGGAGCCGGTCGACAAGCGGACCCTGTTCTCGCGGGCCGATGTCGTCACCGTCCACTACAAGCTCAGCGAGCGCAGTACGGGGCTGATCGGCGCCCGGGAACTGTCCTGGATGAAGGAGACGGCCCTGCTCGTCAACACCTCACGCGGCCCCCTGGTCGACACCGCCGCCCTGGTCGAGGCGGTGCGCGCCGGGCGGATCGCGGGGGCCGGCCTCGATGTGTACGACCTGGAGCCGCTGCCCGCGGACGACGCCCTGCGCACCCTTCCCGGCACGGTCCTGACGCCGCATCTCGGCTATGTCACCGAGGCCACGTACGAGGTGTTCTACGGTCAGGCGGCCGAGGACATCGCGGCGTTCCGCGCGGGCGCCCCGCTGCGCGTCCTCACCGGCTGAGCGCCGTCCGAACCCGCACCGGGAGGCGACCGCTCCGGGGGACGGCCGCCCCGCGCACCGCCGCGACGGAAGAC
>NZ_JBHZDA010000028.1:31053-42972 GCF_042755665.1 Streptomyces sp. NPDC059142 | reverse complement strand
GGGCGCCGCGCCGCCCTCCCCCGCCCGGGGGGGCGCCCGCGGGGGGCCCGCCCCCCCCCGCCCCCCCCGGCGCCGCACCCCGCCCCCCCGCCCGTGCGGGCGGGCGGCCGTCGGGGACCGCGTGCGGGTGTCCGGGTCAGGACTCCTCGAAGTAGGCGTCCAGGACCACGTCCAGCTCCGCCTCCCACTCCTTGAGGAGCTTCTTCGACGGCGCCTCCACCTCGGCGTCGAACCAGCGGCGCGACGAGATGTGCACCGTGACCGTGAACCGGCGCCCGAAGCGGGGGACCGTGACCTCGACCGCGCCGATCTCGTCCCAGTCGAACTCGGCCTCCTGGTCGTCCAGCCGGAACCGGACGCCCTCCCGGTCCGCGGTGATCGAGCCGCGACGGTCGCTGACCTCGAAGACGGGACCGTCCTGCGGGACCGCCTCCCCCTCCGGCCCGTCGGCCTCGGCCTTGCCGTCCTTCCCGTCCGAGTCCTCGGAGGCTTCGGCCTCTTCGGCCTTCTCGCGCTCGTCGGGCTCGTCGGGCTCGTCCTGTTGTTTCTGCTGCTCCGGCTGCTCCTCTCCCTTCTCCGCCGTCGCCGGGGCGGTCGCGTCGTCGTCGGCGGCGGCCGGCTCCTCGCTCTCGTCCTCGGCCCGCCCGGGGTCCTTCTCCTCCGGCCTCGGCGGGGAGGGGGCCACGAGACCGGGGATGTACGCCGGGTCTGTCCCCACGGCGAACTCGGTCTGGATTTTCGGATCTATGCGCTGCTCCACGGCAGTGAGTATGGACGACGAAGCTGTATGAGCCCAGTGAGCCCACCGCCGCCCCGCTCAGCCTGCCCCGACCAGCCGCAGCACCCGTACCCCGTACGGCTCCAGGGTGACCTCGTCCACGGCCGAGCCGTCCAGTTCCGTCAGCCGCCGCCCCGCCTCGACGGCCGGCTCGACCCGCAGCTCCTCCCGGCCCTGGCTCACCAGCCAGACGTACCGGCTGCCGTCCTCGTGGTCCAGCAGGTCCACCGCCACCCTCGGGTCGTCCACGGTCACCGGGCGGCGCACCCCCGCGTACGCGGCGAGCGCGTCGTACAGCCGTACCGACTGGTCCGGATTGACGCGCGGTGTGACGGAGGCCATGTGTTCCAGCGGATAGGTGCACAGCACCATGGCGCCCGCGCCGGTCTCGCGCAGCAGCAGGGCGGGCCGGCCCCGGCCGTCGGTGGCCAGCACTTCGGCGCCGTACGGCTCCACGGGCAGGAAGACCCGGCTGTTGGCGGTACCGGCCGCGCGGAAGGAGAGGGTGTCCCCCTCGGCGAGGGTGCCGAAGGCCCGGGTGAGGGTGAACTCGACGGTGTCGTCCTCGATCGGGTCGACCAGTCCGTACTCCAGCGCGTGCCGGACGCCGAAGAGCCGGTCGAGATGGGCGTACCAGGGGCCGCGCTGCTCCTCGTGGGCGCCGGGCGAGTAGGAGACGTAGACGGTCGCGCCGCCGCGCGCCAGCTCCTCCAGCCGGTACCAACTGGGCGAGAGCAACTGCTTGGTGGAGGGCAGCAGATAGAGCCGGTGGCCGTCCACGATGCCGTCGCTCTCCCGTACGACGGTCGCGGGCGCGTCGGCCAGCCGGGAGCTGATCCACGCCTGCCGGCCGGTCCGCTCCACGTAGGTGCGGTCCTCCTCCCGGGTGAAGGGGTAGAGGGTGTCCAGGTACGAGGAGACCACCAGCGCGGTGTCGGTGCCGGGCCGGACGCAGTGGGCGAAGTCGACGCGCCCCAGCAGCTCGGCGAAGGCGTGGACCTCCTTGAGCTGTGGTTTGGGGGTGCCCGCGCTGTCGGTCAGCCCGAAGTGCATCTCGAAGGCGTGGTGCGAGTAGGGCGGTTGTTCGCGCAGGGTGTCGTAGTCGGTGTTGTTCCAGGCGATCCAGCCGGTGGCGCCGGCCAGCAGGCTGTTGTGCAGCGTCTGGCGGTAGTAGCGGGCGGCGTGCGGTCCCGACGCGAAGTCGGAGGTGAGCCCGAACTCCTCCAGGACGACGGGGAGTCCGAAGCCGCCGGTCAGTTCGCAGACCCAGGCGGCGGCGTAGTGCTGGCGGACGGGGTCGTCCTCCATCCGGTACACGTGCGGGCCCAGCCAGTCGGTGAGGGCGGCGCAGTCCCGCAGCCGGAAGCCGTTGTCGTGGCCGGAGTTCTCCAGCCCCCAGGCGCCGTCGCCGAGCGAGACCGGCTGGCGGGCACCCGACGCCCGTACGCCGTCCACGACGATCTGCGCCCAGGCGGCGACCTCCTCCCGGGTGGCGCCCCTCCGTCCGTAGATCGGCATCTCGTTGGAGACCAGCCATCCGGCGACGGCCGGGTGGTCCTTGAAGCGGGCCGCCATCTCCCGGGCGAACCACGCCTGCCGGGAGACCAGCCAGACATCGGTGTAGAGGTCCCGGCCGCCGCGCCAGGCGGGGTCCCAGTTCTCGCCGGACATGTGGCCCACGAGGAAGGTGGGGACGGTGGTCATGCCGAGGTCGTGGTGGCGGTCCAGGAAGTCCGTGTAGTGGGCGCAGAGCCGCTCGTCGATCCGGTCGGGCTCCGGCATGAAGTCCGGCCAGTAGAAGAACGAACGGGTCATGGTGAGCCCGTGGTCGCGCAGCACCCGCAGCTCCTCGTCGACCACCTCGCCCCGGTACGAGCGCCACATGAGCGGCCCTCCGGTACGTGACCAGAAATTGGCGCCGATCCAGGTGACGGGGTGTCCTGCGGCGGAGATCCGGGCAGCGGGACGCGGCATCTTCGTACTCTCCCTAGAACGGGGAATGAGGAAATACCCGGTGCGTCAGGCGTGTGTGCGTCAGGCGTGCGTCTGTTCGTGCACCTCGTGCGCCGATAATGCGAGCGGTGTGTGGATCCGTGTGTACGGGAGATCGCATGCGGCCCCGGTGCGGACGGGCGGCGCAACATCCTTTCCAGTGAATCGCTGTACCGGTTTAGCGTCAACCCCGCCCGCGCTGCCGTAAACCGGTTTAGGAGCCGGCCGCGGGCGGCGGCCCGACGCTGCCGCGCACGGTGAGGCGGGGTGCCGGGTCCTGGAGGTCCTGGACCGTGAGCCCGCCCGCCACCTCGCGCAGCATCCGGGCGGCGCGTGCGCCGTGGGCGACGATGTCCCTGCTCAGCGCGGTCAGCGGCGGGTCGACCAGCTCGCACAGGGCCGAGTCGTCCCAGGCGACGACGGAGAGGTCCCCGGGGACGCGCACCCCCAGGGAGTGCGCGGCGGTCAGGCCCGACACGGCCATCACGTCGTTGTCGTAGAGGATCGCGGTGGGCGGCCGGTCCGCGCCGAGGAGGGCGCGGGTGGCCGCGGCGCCGCCCACGCCGCTGTAGTCGGCCTCCACGGTCCTGCCGGTCAGTCCCAACTCCCGGACGGCCGCGTCGAACGCCTCCGTACGGATCGCCGTGTGGCGCAGCGGGACCGGTCCGCCGACCCGGGCGAGGCGGCGATGGCCCAGGCCGGCGAGGTGGCGGACGACGGTGGAGACGGCCGCGGCGTCGTCGCTCCACACGGCGGGCAGCCTGCGGGTGCCGACCGGCGCGCCGATCACCACGGTGGGCAGGCCCAGCTCCTCCAGTACGGGGACGCGGGCGTCGTCGACCTTCAGGTCGACCAGGAAGACGCCGTCCACCCGGCGCCGGGCCGACCAGGAGCGGTAGAGGGCGATCTCGGTGTTCCGGTCCTCGGCCATGGTGAAGACGAGCGGGGTCGCGTCGGCGATCAGTTCGGCCTGGATCCCTGAGATGAGCTGCATGAAGAAGGGTTCGAGGCCGAGGGTGCGCGCCGGGCGGTCGATGACCAGGCCGAACGCCCCCGCCGTCCCGCCGGAGAGCGCCCGCGCCGCGCTGTTGGGCTGCCAGCCCAGCTCCTGGGCTATGGCCCGGATGCGCCGCCGGGTGGGTTCGGAGACACCGGGGCGGTCGTTGAGGGCGAAGGAGACGGCGGCCTTGGTGACGCCGGCCCGGTCGGCTATATCGGCCATGGTGGGGCGCTTCACGGTGGGGTGCCTCGCTTTTCTGCGCAGGTACGGACGGTTTCCCCGGGGCAGAGCTCCGGGGATTCTCCGGTGAATATGGCCGAATCGGTCCGGGCGGAAAACCCGGCCCGCGCACATCGTTCACCGGGGAAGTTGAGAAAAGCAATGCACCGGCATTGACACTCGCTTTGCGGCGCCCTTAATTTCACGGCGCCGGAAGGTGTGCGGACCCTTCCCGGTCTCCGTCGTACGACCGAGCCAAGGGGCCGACATGACCGTACCGACCGTGACCACCGTGCGCGCACACCGGAGAAGGCCGTCCTCCGTCCCCCTGATCGCCACCGCCCTCGCCGGCGCGCTGCTGGTGGCCGGCTGCACCGGCGGCGGGGCCGCGTCCCGGGGCGCGGAGGCGAAGGCGGCCGACGACCCGTCGAAGGTCTCGGGGACCATCACCGTGCTGACCCACCGCACGGACTGGGTGCAGGACGGCACGATGAAGAAGTACGCCGAGGCGTTCCGGAAGATCTACCCCAAGGTGACCGTCGAGTTCGACGGGATCACCGACTACGAGGGGGAGGTCAAGATCCGGATGAACACCGAGAACTACGGCGACGTCCTCATGATCCCGGCCGCGATCAGGAAGAACGACTACCCGAAGTTCTTCGCCTCCCTCGGCGGCCGGGCGGAGCGGGAGAAGAAGTACCGGTTCACCGCCTTCACCACGGTGGACGACAAGGTCTACGGGCAGAGTCCGATCGGGGTGGCCCCCGGGTTCCTCTACAACAAGAAGGTGTGGGAGCGGGCCGGAGTCACCGAGTGGCCCACGACCCCGGCCGCGTTCCTCGACGATCTGAAGGCGATCAGGTCGCGGACGGACGCGGTGCCGTACTACACCAACTTCAAGGACCGGTGGCCGCTCACCTCGTGGACCAACGCGCTGGGCTCGGTGAGCTGTGACGTCCAGGCCAACAATCTGCTGGCGACGACGGACCCGTGGGCCGAGGGGTCCGAACTGCGGTCCATCGACACGCTGTTGTACGACATGGTGCGCGGCAGGCTGGTCGAGAAGGATCCGTCGACGACCAACTGGGAAGGTTCGAAGCCCCGGTTGGCCAAGGGCGAGATCGCCACGATGTGGCTGGGGTCCTGGGCGATCACCCAGTTCCGGGCCGCTGCCGAGCAGGCCGGCACCGACCCCGGCGACATCGGCTTCATGCCCTACCCCGCCCAGGTGGACGGCGCGTACTGCGCGGTCGCCGCACCGGACTACGCGCAGGCGGTCAACGTCCACTCGAAGCGGAAGGAGGCGGCGCGCGCCTGGATCGACTGGTTCACCGAGAAGTCCGGGTACGCCGCCGACAACCTGGCCCTCTCGCCGCTGAAGGGCGACCCGCTGCCGGAGGTGCTGAAGCCGTACACGGACCGGGGCGTGAACTTCATCGAGCTGGACCAGAAGGACGCGGCGCTGGTCAACGAGATCGACAACGCGGCCGAGGTCGGTCTCCAGAAGCCGGAGTACCGGCAGGATCTGGTCGATGTGGCGCGCGGCGCCGCCAAGGGGGATCTCGACGGTTTCCTCGCCGGGCTCTCCCGGCGCTGGAACGAGGCGGAGAAGAGCGCGGGCGCGCGATGACGCGACGGCCGCGGCGGGGGCTGACGCCCTGGCTCTTCCTGCTCGTACCGCTGACGCTGCTGGTGGTGTTCACGTACGCACCGGTCGTCAACATGGTCGTGTACAGCTTCACGGACTGGGACGGGGTCAGCCCCGATCTCACGTTCACCGGGCTCGGCAACTACGGGGAGCTGTTCACCCGGCCCGAGCTGTTCCAGGTCTTCTTCGTCAGCGGCTACTACCTGGCGGCGTCGGTGGTGCAGATCGCCGCCGCCCTCTACTTCGCGACCGTGCTGAGCTTCCACACCCGCTTCCGCAACTTCTTCAAGGGCGTGCTGTTCTTCCCGTACCTGGTCAACGGGGTCGCGATCGGTTTCGTCTTCCTCTACTTCTTCCAGGACGGCGGCACGCTCGACTCGGTGCTGCGGCTCTTCGGGGTCTTCGGCGACCACGCCTGGCTCTCCTCCCCCACCTCGGCGAACATCTCGCTGGCGGGGGTCTCGGTATGGCGGTTCATGGGGCTCAACTTCGTGCTGTTCCTCGGCGCGATCCAGTCGGTCCCCGGTGAGCTGTACGAGGCGTCCGAGCTGGACGGGGCGGGCCGCTGGCAGCAGTTCCGGCACATCATCGCACCGGGTATCCGGCCGGTCCTGAGCCTCAGTGTGATCCTGGCGGTCTCCGGTTCGCTGTCGGTCTTCGAGATCCCGTACATCATGACCGGCGGGGCCACCGGCACCGAGACCTTTGTGATCCAGACCGTGAAGCTGGCGTTCCAGTTCAACAAGACGGGGCTGGCGTCGGCGGCGGCCGTCGTCCTGCTGCTGATCATCCTCGCGGTGACCTGGGTGCAGCGCCGTCTCGTCCCGGACGACAAGGTGGATCTCGTATGAGCGCCCGTGCGCGGCTGGCCGGCTCCCTGAAGTACCTCTCCCTGGTGGTGGCGGCCGTGGTGGTCCTGCTGCCGCTCGGGGTGGTGTTCCTGACGTCGCTGAAGACCGGGAGGGAGCTGGCCGACGGCAGCGGCGCGCTGGCGCTGCCGGACGACCTGTTCAACTTCGCGAACTACGCGACGGCGTTCTCGGACGGCAAGATGCTCGGCGCCTTCGGGAACACCGCGTTCATCCTGCTCTTCGCGATCACCGGGACGGTGGTCATCGGCTCCATGACGGCGTACGCCATCGACCGCTTCGACTTCCGCTTCCGCCGGCTGGTGGTGGCGCTCTTCCTGTTCGCCACGCTGGTGCCCGGGGTGACGACGCAGGTGGCGACCTTCCAGATCGTCAACAGCTTCGGGCTCTTCGACTCGCTCTGGGCGCCGGTCGTGCTCTACATGGGCACCGACATCGTCTCGGTGTACATCTTCCTCCAGTTCATCCGGGGGATCCCGGTCTCGCTGGACGAGTCCGCGCGGCTGGACGGCGCCAACTCCTTCACGGTCTTCCGGAAGATCATCTTTCCGCTGCTCAAACCGGCCGTGGCGACCGTGGTGATCATCAAGGGCATCACCGTCTACAACGACTTCTACATCCCGTTCCTCTACATGCCGTCGGAGGAACGGGGCACGATCTCCACGTCGTTGTTCCGTTTCAAGGGGCCCTTCGGGGCGCACTGGGAGAGCATCTCGGCGGGCACGGTGCTGGTCATCGTCCCGACGCTGGTCGCGTTCCTCTTCCTCCAGCGCTACATCTACAACGGCTTCACCCGGGGGGCGACCCGCTGAGCCCGGTGCCCGGTGCCCGGTGCCCGCGCGGCGCCGCGTCGCGTCGAGGGCGCCCCGCCAAGGGGCGCGGGCACCGGGCCGGGAGGCGCGGGGTCAGCCGAGTCCGGCGGGCGCGAACCAGGTGGGCTCGTCACCGAGCGCCTGCTTGATCCGGAAGAGCGCGAAGTCCGCCAGCTCGGGCAGCCCGTCCACGGGGAACCAGCCGACCTCCAGCGACTCGTCGTCGTTGACGCGCGCCTCGCCGCCGACGGCCCGGCAGCGGAAGGCGATGTCCATGTACTGGCACCGGTCGCCGTTGGGGTAGACGACCGGCTTCAGCACCTGGACGAGGACGACCCGCTCCGCGACGCACCGGACGGCGGTCTCCTCCTCCACCTCGCGCACCGCGGCGACCGCGGGTTCCTCCCCCGGCTCGGGGATCCCGCCGACGATCGACCACGCCCCGGTGTCGGCGCGCCGTCCGAGCAGGACGCGCCCCTCGTCGTCGAAGACGACGGCGCTGACGCCCGGGAGGAAGAGCAGTTGGTGGCCGGCGTCGGCCCGGATCTCGCGGATGAAGTCAGGGGTTCCCATGCCACCGACCCTAACGAACCGTGCGCCGCCGGGGTTCAGCCCGCGCGCCGGGCCCGTACGGCGCCGGCCGCCACCCAGCCCAGTCCGGCGACCGCGACGGCCACCAGCAGCGCCTCGGGCAGCATGCCGAGCCGGGTCGCGGGCGTCAGCGAGGAGCGCAGCGGCACCTTCGCCACGAGCGCGTCCGGGGTGAACATCCCGGTGCTCCGAGTGATCCGGCCGTCCGGCTGGATGATGGCGCTGACGCCGCTGGTGACCGGGACGACGACGGTCCTGCTGTGTTCGACGGCCCGCACCCGGCTCATCGCGAGCTGCTGGTACGTCATCTCGCTGCGGTCGAAGGTGGCGTTGTTGCTGGGTACGGAGATGAGCTGGGCGCCGTGCGTCACGGAGTCCCGTACGGTCCAGTCGAACGCGGCCTCGTAACAGGTGGCGAGGCCGACCTCGGTGCCCGCGAGGTCGAAGACTCCGGTCCCGGTGCCGCGCCCGAAGTCCCTGCGGACCATCTCGGCGTAGCCGGGGGTGATCCGCTTCAGCACGGAGCGCAGCGGAAGGTACTCGCCGAACGGCTGGATCTGCCGCTTGTCGTACGTGGCGGTCGGGCCGCGCTCGGGGTCCCAGAGGATCTGCCGGTTGTACAGCGGACCGGTGTCGGGGGTGACGACGGCGCCCACCGAGATGGGGACGCCGATCGCCTTCGCCGCCCCGTCGATCACGTCGTAGGCGTCGGCGTTGCGGTAGGGGTCGATGTCGGAGGAGTTCTCCGGCCAGAGCACGAAGTCGGGCTGCGGCTCCTTGCCCGCCTTCACATCGGCGGCGAGCTGCAACGTCCTGCGCACGTGGTTGTCGAGGACGGCCCGGCGCTGGGCGTTGAATTCGAGGCCGGCGCGCGGGACGTTGCCCTGGATCGCGGCGACGGTCGCCGTGCCGTCCTCGGCCGTGTCGCTGACGAGCGGCAGCGCGGCGAGCGCCGCGACGACCGGGACGAGGACGGTGGCCGCCGCGCCGGCGACCGCCGCGCGCGGGACCGTGCGGGTGGCGCGGTACGCGAGGACCTGCCGCACGCACGCGTACAGGCCGAAGCCGCAGAGCACGACGCCGAAGCCGAGGACGGGGGTGCCGCCGACCGCCGCGAGCGGCAGGAAGACGCCGTCCGCCTGGCCGAAGGCGATCTTGCCCCAGGGGAAGCCGCCGAACGGTACCCGGGCGCGGACCGCCTCGCCGAGGATCCAGACCGCCGCGGCCCAGACCGGCCACAGCGGCAGCCGGCTCACCAGGGCGATGCCGAGCCCGGTGAACGCGATGAAGACGGCCTCGACCGCCGCGAGACCGAGCCACGGGCCGGGGCCGACCTCGGCGCCTGTCCAGTACAGCAGCGGCAGCAGGAAGCCGAGCCCCGCGAGAGCGCCCAGGCCGAGGCCGGCGCGCGCCCTGCGCCCGTACAGGCTCCAGGCGAGCAGGGCGAAGGCGGGCAGGGCCAGCCACCACAGCGTCCTGGGCGGGAAGCTCGCGTAGAGCAGCAGACCGGACGCGGCCGCTCCGGCCGGTCGGGCGAACCGCCGGGCCAGGGTCCGCCCGGGGCCGGTCGGGGCGGCGGGCTGCGGGGGTTCGACGGTGGTCATGGTGGCGCTCACCTGGCGGAGTCTACGGTGGCGCCCTGTGTGCCCGGGGTGAGACCTGCCCCTCGGTGCCCGTCACGGACGCCCGCGACGGGCACACTTCTCCGCAATCCCTCCACATCCCTCCACAAACGCCCGTCCCTGCCGTTAACGTGTGCGCCAGTCCCGGCCGTACGGCCCGGATCCGGCCATACGCACAGGGCGGGGCCTGTCACAGCTCGGGGGTCGACACCATGGCCGCACCGTCGGACCGGGGCGCGACGGGGGTGCGCGGCAGGGCGCCCGACGCGGTCGGCGCCGCGCTCCTCGCCGGCTCCGCGGTCTGGTCGCTGATCAGCGCGGCGGGGCGGGAGGGCAGGCCCGAGGGGGTGCTGCTCGCGGTGCTCGCCGTCACCACGGGGTACGTCGTCGGCCGGATCTGCGGATCGCTCGTCCCGGTAGCCACCGCGTCCGTCATGGCGCTGGTCTGGCTCGCCGGGGCGATCGCATCCAGCCAGGAGACGTTCGGTACGTCGGTGAGCGCGGCCTCCCCGCCCGGCGACTCGGGGGCGGTGGCCGCGCTGCTGGTGCTGGCCGGCGGGGCGGCCTGCTGCGCCGGGTCGGGGGCCCGCAAGGCGTCCGCGCGGCTGGCGCTGCGGCTGCTGGCCCTGGCGATCGCGGGGTGCGCGCTGCTCCTCGGCTCGGTCGTGGGGTTCATCGCGGCGCTCGGTGTGCTGCTGTGCTCGCTGGCGGCGGCCCGGATGCGCGCGCGGCTCCTGGGGCTGGCGGGGTACGCCCTGGTCACGGTGGTGGTCGTCGGGGCGTCCTGGGCGGTGGCGGAGCGGGCGCTCCCCGAGGGACTGACGGTCGCGCTGGAGGGACAGCTCACCCCGCACCGGGCCGAGCTGTGGCACGACGCGGCGGAGCTGGCGCGGGAGCGTCCGGGGCGCGGGGCGGGGCCTGACCGGTTCGGCGATCTCAGCCCGGCCGCCGCGCGGTCGCTGGACGGCGACGGCAAGCCGCACTCGGCGCCGCTCCAGCAGGCGGCCGAGCAGGGCGTGGTGGGCGTGGTGCTGCTGGGCGGAGTGTACGGCTGGTGGCTGTACGCGCTGGGGCGCTCGCCCTGCTCCACTCCGGTGATTCTGACGGCGGGGGCCGCGCTGACGGCGCTGACGGCCCTGGCGACCGTGGGCAACGCGCTGAGCTTCACCCAGGTGACGGTGGGCGCGGGGCTGCTGGCCGGGCTGGCGACGGCGCGGCCGGCGGCGGGAGAGCGCCCGGAGACACCACCGGGCCCGGCGGAGGGCGCACGGGCCGGGGCCGCCGCCGAGAGGTAGCGGGGCGGGCGCGGTGCGCATCGATGGCGGAACCGGCCGGGCCGGGCGGGCGCCAAGAGGCAGCGGGGCGGGCGCCGGGCGGGCTGCGGGCGGGAGGGCGGTTCCGGGAGGGCGGTGACGGGATGGCGGTGCCGGACCCGACGGGGTGGGTGGGCGCTCCGCGCCCGTGATCCGTACGTGCTCCGTCCGCGTGGTGTCAGGCGCCGGCCCGGCCGGTTTCCGTCGCCGTCGTCGGCAGCAGGCCCAGCCGGTGGCGGATGACCCGTACCGCCGACTCGGCGTCGTCCACCGTGACGGTGAACGTCCTGCCGTCGCCCAGTTTGAGGACCAGGGCCTCGCCCCGGCGGACCACCACCGCCGTGCCCATCTCGGGGCGCCAGCGGTAGCCCCAGCCGCCCCACTGGCGCGGGGTCACCCGGGGCGCGAAGTCGGCGTCCACCACCTGGGCGAACTCGATCCTGCGGCGCGGCAGACCTATGTGGCCGCAGCGCACCTCCAGGCACTCCTCGTCGACGCTGACCGCCACGTGGACGAAGGCCAGCGTGCCGAAGAGGATCAGCAGGCCCGCCGCCACACAGCCGACGACGGACATCAGCAGGGCCACGGGACCGCTGTTCCAGCTGGACTCGACGGCCAGCTCGACGCCGAGCGCGACACAGGCCGCGCCCGCGGCGGCCAGCAGCCACTGCACACGGTTGGTGGCGCGGCCGCTCCAGGTCTCCGGCGGGGGCGGTGCCACCTGGCCCTCGGGCCCGGGATGGTCCTTCATGCCTTGCAGCGTACTCAGATTCCGCGCGTCGGGGAGTCCCTGTGGACAACCGGCGGCGGCTGCGCCGAACGGGTTACTCGGCCCGTACGAGGTCCGCGAGGGCGCGCCCCTCCGCGTACGCCAGCGCGGACGGCGGCAGCGCGGACTCGCGCCCGCCCAGCAGCACCGTGAGCCGCCCCGGGGCGCCCTGCGGCGCCGGCTCGGGGGGGCGCCCGGGGCCGGGGTCCGCCCCCGGCGGCGGCAGCGCCGCGGGGGGCGCGGCGGGCGCGGCGACGGTCACGGCCGGCTCCCGGCCTCTGGCCCGGGTGTCGCCGGGGTCGATGG
>NZ_JBHZDA010000028.1:16157-31043 GCF_042755665.1 Streptomyces sp. NPDC059142 | reverse complement strand
ACGCGCCCCCCCCCCGCCCCACCGGGCCCCGCCCCGGGGCGCCCGGCGGCGCGGGCTCGGGGCGCCCCGAGCCGGCGGCGACCGCGCCGGTCCTGCGCAGCGCCTGCGCGGCGACCGCGTCGGCCGAGCCGTACAGCGCGGGCTCCGGCAGACCGGCCCCGGTGACCGCGGCGAGGATGCGCCCGGCGACCAGTTCGTAGTGGGTGCAGCCGAGGACGACGGCCCGTACGCCGCGGGGGGTCAGCGCCGCGGCGTTCGCCACCGCGGCGTCGATCGCCGCCTCGTCGGCGTGCTGCACGGCGTCCGCGAGCCCCGGGCAGGGCACTTCGGTGACCTCGGCGGCGGAGGCGAAGTCGCGGATCAGACCGCGCTGGTACGGGCTGCCGGTGGTGGCCGGGGTGGCCCAGATCGCGACGGGGCCGCCGCCGGCCGCCGCCGGCTTGATCGCGGGAACGGTGCCGATGACCGGCAGCCCCGGCTCCAGCTCCGCGCGGAGCGCGGGCAGCGCGTGGACGGAGGCGGTGTTGCAGGCGACGATCAGGGCGTCGGGCCGGTGTCCGGCCGCGGCACGGGCGACGGCGAGGGCCCGCTCGGTGACGTCCTCGGGGGTGCGGGGCCCCCAGGGCATCGAGTCGGGGTCCGAGGAAAGGACGAGATCGGCGTCGGGGCACCGCCTCCGTACCGCGTCCGCCGCCGCGAGAAGGCCAATGCCGGAGTCCATGAGCGCGATCTTCACCCGGTCACCATAGTCGACGGCCCTTGCGGTCCTCCCTCAGTGGTGCAGACTGCGGCGAATGAGCGCCGTTGTCTGGATCGCCGTGGGTTCGCTGGCCGCGTGGGGCTGGCTGTTGCTGGGTCAGGGGTTCTTCTGGCGTACGGATCAGCGGCTGCCCGGTCATGACGCGTACCGGGACGGTCTCAAGGGTCCCGAGGGGGACGACGGGCGGTGCTGGCCGTCGGTCGCCGTCGTCGTACCGGCCAGGGACGAGGCCGCCGTCCTGCCCGAGTCGCTGCCGTCGCTGCTGGCCCAGGTCTATCCGGGCACGGCGGAGATCTTCCTGGTCGACGACGGCAGCCGGGACGGGACCGGCGCGCTGGCGGGCGAACTCTCCGCGCGCTACGGGGGGCTGCCGCTGACCGTGACGTCGCCCGGGGAGCCCGAGCCCGGCTGGACGGGCAAGCTGTGGGCGCTGCGGCACGGCATCGCGCTGGCCCGCGCCCGCGAGCCCGAGTATCTGCTGCTGACGGACGCGGACATCGCCCATGAGCCGGACAGTCTGCGGGAGCTGGTGGCGTCCGCGCGGTCGGGGGAGTTCGATCTCGTCTCGCAGATGGCGCGGCTGCGGGTGACGAGCGGCTGGGAGAAGCTGATCGTCCCCGCGTTCGTCTACTTCTTCGCGCAGCTCTACCCGTTCCGCTGGATCAACCGGCCCGGCGCCAGGACCTCGGCCGCGGCGGGCGGCTGTGTCCTGCTGCGTACGGAGACGGCCGTGGACGCCCGGGTGCCGGAGTCGATCCGCCAGGCCGTGATCGACGACGTGTCGCTGGCCCGGGTGGTGCGGCGGGGCGGCGGGCGGATCTGGCTGGGGCTGGCGGAGCGGGTGGACAGTGTGCGGCCGTATCCGCGGCTGGCCGATCTGTGGCGCATGGTCTCGCGCAGCGCGTACGCGCAGCTCCGGCACAATCCGCTGCTGCTCGTGGGCGTGGTGGCGGGGATGGCGGTGGTCTATCTGACGCCGCCCGTGGCGCTCTTCGCGGGGGTCTTCGGCGGGAACGGGGCCGCGGGGTGGCTGGGGTTCGCGGCGTGGGCGGTGATGACGGGGACGTACGTGCCGATACTGCGGTACTACCGGCTGTCCCTGTGGCTGGCGCCGCTGCTGCCGTTCACCGCGTTCCTCTACCTGCTGATGACGGTCGACTCGGCGGTGCGGCACTACCGGGGGCACGGGGCGGCCTGGAAAGGACGGACGTACGGCCGGCCCCGGACCGCCCCCGATCCCTGACGGGCGGGGGCGCCCGACCGGCGGCGTAGGTCACTTCCTGCCGGGCGTCCAGTTCATGCCCCAGCCATAGGCGTAATCGATGGTGCGCTGCGGACTGACGCCGCGTTCCGGTACGAGAAAACGCGCCTCGCGCTGGACGACGAGGTCGGAACCGGTATTGGTGATCAGCGCGAGTGAGCAGACCGTCGAGGCCACCGTGCATTCGCCGAGCGAGAAGTCGATCGCGGCGCCGTGCTGCGGCTGGAGGGTGACCGTCGCGTCGAGATCCGCGAAACTGCGGGCACCTTCGTAGATGGTGACGAAGATGACGACGCGGCGCAGCCGGTCCTTGTGGTCGAGGTTGATGGTGAGGTTCTCGCCGCTGGAGACGGCGCCGGTGCGGTCGTCGCCGTCGAGATGGATGTACGGGGGCTGGTTGAGCGCGCCGAAGGCATTCCCGAGCGCCTGGACCACGCCTTTGCGGCCGTCGGTCAGTTCGTAGAGGGCGCACAGGTCGAGATCGAGATCCGCGTGCATGGCGACGGCGCGGCCGAGTTTGGCGCCCCAGCCCTTGAACTGTTTACGCACCTGCCAGTTGAGGTTCACCCGCATCGCGCCCGAGGTTCCGCCCTGCTTGGCCAGCGAGACGGACGGCGCGTCCTTCGTCAGCGTGATCTTGCTGAGGCGTACGGGCGCCGTGGGCGGCGTCTGCGGGGCCGGGGCGGGCGCCGAGGCCGGGGGCGTGACGGGAACGGGAGGGACGGAGACGGACGGCATGGTCGGTGCCTGCGTCGGGGCCGGCGCCGGGGGCGCGGACCGGGCGGGCGGTGCGGCGGGCGTGGACCGGGGCGGCGTCCGCGCGGGGGCCGGGGCGGCGGGCGCGGGGGCCGGGTCGTCGACCGAGATACCGAAGTCCGTTGCCAGCCCGGCGAGTCCGCTGTCGTAGCCCTGGCCGACGGCCCGGAACTTCCACTGCCCCTGCCTCCGGTACAGCTCGCCGACGACGAACGCCGTCTCCACGGTCGCGTCCGTGGAGTCGTACCGCGCGATCTCGGCGCCGGAGGCCGCGTCCAGCACCCGTACGCGCAGCCCCGGCACCCGGCCGACGGTGCCGCCGTCGGCGGAGGCCGCGAGGACGATCCGCTCGACGGCGGGTTCGACCCGGGCGAGATCGACCGCGAGCGTGTCGGTGGTCTCCGCTCCACCGGGCTTCTTGCCGTCGTGGTGTACGGCCCCGGACGCGTGCCGGGGCTGGTTGTAGAAGACGAAGTCGGCGTCCGAGCGGACCTTTCCGGACACGAGCAGGAGCGCCGACGCGTCGACGTCCGGCACCCCCGGCCCTGAACGCCATCCCAATTCGACGCGAACGGCGGACGCCGTCACCGGAAGATTGGCTCCTTTAAGCATGGACATGCTCGCCCCCATCGCGCATCGCTGAGATCCGAGGATTCGGTCCCGTCAAACCTAATCGAGGCGCCGCCGCGACGGCACCGTTGACCGCGCGGACACCGCGGGACCCACTGGTAACCCCCCGCGAACTTGCCTTTTACACGATCCCAACGCGTCAGGACGACCGATTTTCCCAAGTTCGCTCGCATTGGGGAAGCGAAGCCACCCAGAGCTCCCTAAAGAACCACCATTCCCGACTCCCCAACCGACGCGTCCTGGGCTTAACTTATGTTCCATGACCTCCCCCCGCGCCACCTACGGCGGCGGTTACTACACCGCCCCGGCGTTCCCGGACACCCCTATCTACGACTCTCTGGTCGCGGAGCGGGGCACGCCTCAGATCGCCCCGATCCGAGTGCCCGCCGCCTACGACTCGGGCAACAGCTATCTGCCGGCCCTGCCCGCCGCGCTGCCCGCCCTCCCGTCGGGCCCCTCGCAGTCCGCCCCGTCCTACGGAGGCGGCTACCCGCAACAGCAGCCCATGCAGCAGATGCCGCAGCCGATGCCGCTCCAGCAGGCTCCGGCCCCGTACATCCCGCAGCAGGCCGCGGCCCCCCGCGGCTACCAGGCGGCCCCGCCCCAGCAGTACGCGCAGCCACAGCCGCAGCGCCCGATGCCCGGTACGGGGTACGAGGCGATGCGTCCGGCGGCGGCGCGCCCGGCGCCCGCGGCTCCGCAGCAGTACGAGGACCCGTACAACCGGCCCTACCAGAGCCGGGGTTACTGAGACAGCCCCCGCGCAAGACGGCCCTCCTGCGGGGCGGAGGCATCGGCAGGAGGGATGAGAGCAGGAGGGATGAGAAGGGCGGCGGGGAGAGCGGTGGTGCCCGGCGCCCGACGGGCCGGGTCGGGATCCGCGGTGCGGGCGGGGGCTGACAGGATGTCCCCATGCCGAAGCCGCTCCACGCCGTTGTGCACGCCCTGGGGGTCCACCCGGTCAAGTCCATGGCCGGCGGTACGCCCGGCAGCGCCGTGGTGGAGCCCTGGGGGCTCGCCGCCGACCGCCGCTGGGCCCTGGTCGACCGTACGGGCAAGGTGGTCACGCAGCGCCAGCGTCCGGGGATGGCGCTGATCCACGCGGAACCGCTGCCGGGAGGCGGGATCCGGCTGCACGGGCCCGGCGTCGGGCCGGTGGTCGTCGGGGTTCCCGAGCCGCGCGGAGCGGACCTCGTCGTGGTGGACATCTTCGGGGCGAAGGTCGAATCGGTCCCGGCAGGAGAGGCCGCGCGGGAGGTGGACCGCCGGCTGAGCGCGTACCTCGGGGAGGAGGTCCGGCTCGTCCATCTCGACGACCCGGCCACACGCCGCCCGGTCGACCCGCTCTTCGCCCGCCCCGGCGAGACGGTCTCCTTCGCCGACGGCTTCCCGCTGCTCGTCACCACCACGGCGTCGCTCGACGCCCTCAACACCCTGATCGCCCACGGCGACCACCCGGACGAGGGACCGCTGCCGATGGACCGGTTCCGGCCCAATGTCGTCGTGACGGGGACGGACGCGTGGGCCGAGGACGGCTGGCGTCGGCTCGCCGTCGGCGAGGTCGCCTTCCGGGTCGCCAAACCCTGCGGTCGCTGCGTCATCACCACCACCGACCAGCGCACGGCGCGACGCGGCAGAGAACCGCTGCGGACGCTCGGCCGCCACCGCCGCCTCGACGGGAAGCTCGTCTTCGGGCAGAACCTGATCCCCGAGTCGACCGGCACGGTACGGGTGGGCGATCCGGTGACGGTGCTGGAGTGACCCGCGCCACGAGGCCGCACCACAGGAGCGGTTGAGGCGGGAGGGAACCCCTCCGCCACCCCGCGCGGCCGGCCTTCCGCACGGCCGAAAAGCCCCCTGCGCCCGGCGGCGCCCCGCGCCCACGGGAACACGGCGTACAGGGCCGTCCGTTGAGCGGGCGGGCGGATGTCGGTGCATGGGCCATCGAAGTGAGCTTGCTCTCTCTTCACGCCGACGGCGCGTGGAGCGCCCCGCCCCGGTCAGAACGGACGGGGAAGGACGGGGAGGACCCTGAGGGAACGGAGAGGGGGCGCGGACGCGTGCGCACCATGGTGGGACTCTGGCGCTGGCGGCGCAACCCCCTGCGCCGGGGCACCGACCTGGCCGAGGCGTGGGTGGCGCTGACGGCGGTGCTGCTCCTGGCACTGGCGGCGCCGGCGGTCGGCTGGCTCGGCGGCAAGCGGGTCGACGCGGCGCTGCGGGAGACGGTACGGGTCCAGCACGAGCAGCGGCACAGAACCTCCGCCCTGGTCGTCTCCAGCACCCCGCGGCGGGCGCTGACGGCGTTCGACGCGGAGTCGGCCACGGAGCAGAACATGGGCCTCCGCGTGGTCGCGACCTGGCGCGCGCCCGACGGCACGGCGCGCGGCGGCACGGTCCCCACCTCGCTGCGCACCCCCCACGCCGGGGACACCTTCACCATCTGGGCCGACGGCCAGGGCCGGTACGTACGGGCCCCGATGAACGCCGAGGCGGGCCGCGCCCACGCGGTCCTGGCCGGCCTGGGCTTCGCCACCCTGGCCGCCGGGCTGGTCGAGGGCGTCAGGCGGCTGATCGTATGGCGCCTCGTACAACGGCGGTACCGGCGGCTCGACCGCGCGTGGGCCGCGGCCGGTCCCGACTGGGGGCGTACCGGGGCGGGCAGTTAGGGCCGCTCCTCCCCCTCGGTGACGGCCGGGGAACGGGACGGACGCCCCCGCGTGACCGGGAAGTTGTCCGCCATGTCCGGGGCGCGGCCGGAAAGCGGCGTTCCGGACCTGCTGTTCGCGTCAACCCGGCGGCGCCGCGCGCGCTACGGTGGTGCCGCCCGGTACGCCGCACTGACCGGGGGCCGGGGCCGGCACCCGGGACGGCACGACACGGGCACACGCACGAGGTGGGGACAGAACAACGCCATGGCACAGGGCACGGTCCAGGTGACCAACACCGGAACATCGCGTTGGCGGCGGCGCACGGGCGAGTACGCCTCCCTCGCCGCGGCGCTGGAGGCCGCCGGTGACGGCGACATCCTCACCGTCGCCCCCGGGACCTACCGGGAGAATCTCGTCGTCACCCGGGCGGTCACGCTCCGGGGCGCGGAGGGCTCACTGGGTTCCGTACGGATCGCTCCGCTCGACGGCGTCCCGCTGATCGTGCGCGCCTCGGCCACCGTCCAGGCGCTCTACGTGGAGGGCCAGGACGCCACCGCCCCCGCGCTGCTGGTGGAGGACGGCACCCCGGAGCTGACGGATCTGCGGATCGTGACCCGTTCGGCGGCCGGTCTGGAGGTCCGCGGCGCGGCCCGCCCCACCGTGCGGCGGTGCACGGTCGACAATCCGGCCGGGGTCGGCATAGCCGTACTCGACGGCGCCGGCGGGGTGTTCGAGGAGTGCGAGATCGTGGCGGCCGGCCAGGCGGGCATCTCGGTGCACGGCGGCGCCCATCCCCGGCTGGAGCGGTGCCGCGTCCACCACGCCTCCGGTTCCGGACTGGCCGTCACCGGCGAGGGCAGCGGCCTGGAGGCGATCGGCTGCGAGGTGTACGAGATCAAGGGCACCGGGGTGCAGATCGCCTCCCGCGCGACGGTCCACCTCACCGACTCGTCCGTGCACCGCACCTCGGCGGACGGGATAACCCTGGACACGGACGCGGCCCTCACCCTCTCCGACTGCGACATCCACGACATCCCGGAGAACGCGGTCGACCTGCGCTCGCGCTCGGTGCTGACGCTGACCCGCTCCACCGTGCGCCGCTTCGGCCGCAACGGTCTCTCCGTGTGGGACCCGGGCACCCGCGTCGACGCCAACCAGTGCGAGATCCACGACAGCACGGGCGACTACCCGGCGGTCTGGGTCAGCGACGGCGCGACCGTCGTGCTCGACTCGTGCCGGCTGCACGACGTGCCGGACGCGCTCTTCGTCCTGGACCGGGGCTCGCGCGCCGACGTCGTGGACAGCGACATCTCCCAGGTGCGCAACACGGCCGTGTCGGTGAGCGACGGGGCGACCGCGCAGCTCGACGACTGCCGGATCAGGGAGGCGTCCACGGGCGCCTGGTTCCGTGACCACGGCAGCGGCGGCACCCTCAGCTCCTGCACCATCGACGCCGTGCAGACCGGGGTCATCGTCACCAAGGGCGCGGACCCGACGATCGAGCGCTGCACGGTCACCTCGCCCACCGAGGCGGGCTTCTACGTCTCCGCCGAGGGCCGGGGCACCTTCCACAACTGCCGGGTGACGGGCAGCGGCGGGTACGGCTTCCACGTCATGGACGGCTGCCGTACGACGCTCACCCGCTGCCGTACGGAGCGCTGCGCGCGCGGCGGGTACGACTTCGCGGAGGACGGGCCGACCGCCGAGGACTGCACCAGCGACGAGAGCGGCGTCCTGGCCCCGCCGGCGCCGTCCGCGGAGCCCCTGGCGAAGCTGACGGCCACCCAGTCCCCGGGGCTGCTCGGGCCGGTGCCCGCGCCGGCCGCCCCGGCCGTACCGCCCGGGGTCACCGCCACCACCGAGCCCGCGCGCGGCTCGGAGGAGGTCCTCGGGGAACTGGACTCGCTGGTCGGTCTGGACAGCGTCAAGCGCGAGGTACGGGCGCTCACCGACATGATCGAGGTCGGCCGGCGCCGCAAGGAGGCGGGCCTGAAGGCGGCCTCGGTCCGCCGCCATCTCGTCTTCACCGGCTCCCCCGGCACCGGCAAGACGACCGTCGCCCGGCTGTACGGCGAGATCCTGCACTCCCTCGGGGTGCTGGAGCGCGGCCATCTCGTCGAGGTGTCCCGGGTGGATCTGGTCGGCGAGCACATCGGGTCGACGGCGATCCGTACGCAGGAGGCGTTCGACCGGGCGCGCGGCGGTGTGCTCTTCATCGACGAGGCGTACGCGCTCTCCCCCGAGGACTCCGGGCGTGACTTCGGCAAGGAGGCCATCGACACGCTGGTGAAGCTGATGGAGGACCATCGGGACGCGGTCGTGGTGATCGTCGCCGGGTACACCGCGGAGATGGAGCGGTTCCTGACCGTCAACCCCGGTGTGGCGTCCCGTTTCTCCCGGACCATCACCTTCAGCGACTACGTCCCCGAGGAGCTGCTGCGGATCGTGCAGCAGCAGTCCGAGGACCAGGAGTACCGGCTGGGCGAGGGGACGGCCGAGGCCCTGCTCACGTACTTCACGGAGCTGCCGAAGGGGCCCGCCTTCGGCAACGGCCGCACCGCGCGCCAGACGTTCGAGTCGATGGTGGAGCGGCACGCGGGCCGGGTCGCCCAGCTCCCGGAGACCAGCACGGACGACCTGACCCTGCTCTACGCCGACGACCTGCCCGCACTGCCCTGATCGGCGCCGCCGTCCCCCGACGGCGCGGCGAACCGGACCCGGGTCCCGTCGGTGCGCTGCGGCGGGAGCAGCGGTGGCAGCCGGTCGAGGAGTTCGGCGCGCTCCTCGGCGAAGACCGGGTCGGCCTGGTAGTCGGAGTGGCCGAGGATCGGCTCGGGCAGCGGGTGGAGCACCGTACGGCCGTAGGCGAGCGGGTCCTTCAGCGGGCCCCGGTCGACCTCGGCGCCGTCGCCGTCGGCGGGCACCCGCACCGGTCCGCCGATCGGGTCGGTGGCCCGCCACAGATTGCGCCAGCAGTGCAGTTCCCCGCTCAGGTCGCTGAGCTGCTGGGCGCCGAAGTACGCCGGGAACCAGCGGCCGTACAGCCGCTCCAGCGGGGAGCCGTACGTCAGCAGCGCGACGCGGTGGCGGGTGGCGGGCGCGAGCTGCCAGATGGCGGCGGCGGCGAGCACACTGCCCTGCGAGTGGCCGGAGAGGACCAGCCGGCCGCCGGTGCGCTCGGTCCAGGAGGCGATGCGCCAGGTGAGGTCGGGGACGGCGCGCTCGGCGTAGCAGGGCGGTGCGAACGGGTGGGCGGCGCGCGGCCAGAACGTACCGACGTCCCAGAGGATGCCGATGGTGCGGCGGGCCGAGGGGTCGCGGTAGGCCCGCCGGCCCCAGGTGACCAGCAGTATGAAGCCGAGCCCCACGAACCAGGAGCCCAGCGCCTGCGCGGTCTCCGCCACGGACTCCAGGAACGGTGAGGTGCCCCGCATCGCCTTGCCCGGCACCTGGCCGCTGATCCAGGATCCGGCGACCGCGGCGGCGCCGAGGAAGAGGGCGGCTCCGGAGATCAGCCCGACGAGCCGGGGTACGGAGTCGGTGAGTTCGGCACGGGCGCGGGCGCCGGCGACCTGACGGGTGCGCGGGGAGTCGTCGGCGCTCTCGCCGTACTCCTTCTCCACGGCGGGGGTCAGCGCCCGCGCCGTGCGTACGGTACGGACGCACAGCCCGATGACGGGCAGCACCAGCAGCACGAGCAGCAGCGGGATGACCGACGCCTGCCAGCTCAGCAGCGTCGGGGGGCCGTCTATGGCGCCGCCGCCCATGCCGGGCGTGGCGTCGCCGTCCAGCCAGTCGGCGACGCGCTGGGCTACCCCGCCGGTCATCACCCCGGCCAGCGCGCAGGCGAGCATCGCGACGGCGGGCCCGGCGAGTCCGCGCAGCGCCGTGCGCGGCTGGGCGGCGCGGCGGTGCAGGACATGGGCGGTGACGGCGAGGGCGACGATCAGGGCGACCTGGGCGAGCGCGAGCACCCGGAAGGAGAGGTTGCCGGGCACGGGGCCCGAGGAGACCCAGCCGGGTCTGGACCATCCCGCGTACACCACGGCCAGGGCGAGCACGGCGAGCGATGCCGTGGGCAGCCTGTTGATCACCATCCGGTCGAGGGAGCCGTCGCGGCGGCGCTCGCTGCGCCCTCTGCTGCACACCACGTACAGCACCACGCCGAGACCGGCGGCGAGCGTCACCTGGAGCAGCAGACCGAACGGTGCGAGCGCTCCGTCGCGGGCGCGCCGGTCGTGGTCGGAGCCCGCAGCGACGAGGGCGGCGGCGATGGTGAGGAACCCGGCGGCGGTGTGCGCGGCGCGCAGCCGGGCGACGAGGCGGCGGCCGTACCAGAAGCCGGGCCGGCCGAGCGCGGGGCGCACCTTCGTCCGCCCGTCGTCGGTGACGGATCCGGCGGCGCGGGCGGCGTCGGCGACGGCCGCGTCCCGGGCGGACGGTTCGGGGGCGGCGGTGCCGTGGACGGGCGGGCGCTGTGCCTCGTACGCGCTCCACGTCCGGTTGGAGAGGTACCACAGCAGGGCGACCAGCGCGGTGGGCACGGCGGCGGCGAGGGCGAGGCGCCGGCCCGGCTGCGACCACCAGCCGTGGGCCTCGGGCGAGAGGAAGCCGAGCCAGGAGCGCTGTTCGACGCAGGCCGCCGAGCCGGCGCACTGCCATGCCGTCAGATCGAGCGCGACCTCGCAGGCCGCCGCGGTGAGCAGCACGGTGAGGGTGAGGGCGACCAGGCGCACCAGCAGGCCGTACAGCCGCTGTGACCTGCCGAGCCCCTGGGTGGCCGGGCGCATCCAGTGGGCGAGGTTGACCACCATGAAGGGCAGGAGGAGGAGCCACAGGGCGCGGGAGCCGTTGCCCGAGGTGAGGTTGGACCAGCAGTACGCCTCGGGGATCGGCCGGTCGCGGTAGTCCTCCGGGTGCTGTTCGGCCTCGGCGTCGTCGGCCCGCCGGTAGACGGCGGCCGTCTTGTCTCCGGTGACCCTGACCGTGCGCGGGTCGTCGAGCATCTCCTGCGGGGTGGCCCCGCCGACGCCGTGGACCAGCAGTTCGAGTGCGGCTCCGCCGCCGTGCGGCGCCGCTGTTGGTGAGGACACTTCGATGCTCTCTCTCGCGTGGGCGGACGGGGAACGGTGGGGTGGAACAGGTCCGTTGGACCGTGCGGGGCTTCAGAGTCCCGGATTGTGGCAGTTCGGCGCCGCTCCGTCACCGAATCTCCCCGGCTCCCTCGTTCTGCGGCCACCGGGGCGGCTGTCGGTGCCCCGTGGGAGGATGGGGCGCACGACGGGAAGGGACGGGGGCGCGCGATGCCGGTGCACGGCTGTGGTCCACGACGAGCAGGAAGGCCGGCGCGGCGGTGAGCGACAACCTGAACCTTCTGGCGGAGCAGCGCCGTGCGCTGATCCTGGACGAGGTGCGTCGGCGGGGTGGTGTGCGGGTCAACGAGTTGACCCGCAGGCTCAACGTCTCGGACATGACGGTGCGCCGGGATCTGGACGCGCTGTCCCGGCAGGGCGTCGTGGAGAAGGTGCACGGCGGTGCGGTGCCGGTGGTGGAGGCGAGTACGCACGAGCCGGGGTTCGAGGCGAAGTCGGCGCTGGAGCTGACCGCCAAGCAGGACATCGCGCGGGCCGCGGCGGCGATGGTCGTGCCCGGCAGCGCCATCGCGCTGTCCGGCGGGACGACGACCTACGCGCTGGCGCATCTGCTGCTGGACGTGCCGGATCTGACGGTGGTGACGAACTCGCTGCGGGTCGCGGACGTGTTCCACACGGCGCAGCAGACGGAGCCGGGCGGCGCGGGCCGCCCGGGGGCGGCCATGGTGGTGCTGACGGGCGGAGTGCGGACGCCGTCGGACTCGCTGGTGGGCCCCGTCGCCGACCTGGCGATCCGCTCGCTCCACTTCGATGTGCTCTTCCTCGGGGTGCACGGCATCTCGGTGGAGGCGGGGCTCTCCACCCCCAACCTGGGCGAGGCGGAGACGAACCGGCGGCTGGTGCGTTCCGCGCGCCGGGTGGTGGTCGTGGCCGACCACACCAAGTGGGGCACGGTGGGGCTGAGTTCCTTCGCGACGCTGGACCAGGTCGACACGCTGGTGACGGACGCGGGGCTGTCGGCGCGGGACCGCGCGGAGATCGCCGAGGTGCTGCCGGGTCTGATGGTGGCCGGCGAACGGGAGGAGCCAGCGGCGGGCGACGGGTCCGCGCGGGGCGACGAGGACCCGCAGGGTGAGGTGTCCGGGGCGGCGGCTCCGGGCGCGCGCTGACGCGGCGTCACAGCGGTTCGCGCTCCTCGCCGCCTACGATCACCGGATGAGCGTCTTCCGTATCGACCGGGCCACCCCGCTCTCCGCCGACGAGGCGTGGCGGCGGCTCACGAACTGGCCCGCCCACGCCGCCCAGGTGCCGCTGACGCGGATCACCGTGAGGACGCCGGGCCCGACCCGTACCGGCACGGTCTTCGTCGCGCGGACCGGGTTCGGGCGCGCCGCGTTCGACGACCCGATGGAGGTCGTCGTCTGGCAGCCGCCCGCGCCGGGCCGCCCCGGCCACTGCCGTCTGGAGAAGCGCGGCAGGGCCGTCACGGGCTGGGCGGAGATCCACGTACGTCAGGACGCGGAGGGGGACGGGCACGGCGGCCCCGCCCGGGTGCGCTGGGAGGAGGAGCTGCGGATCGGCCCGCTCCCCCGCGGTCTCGACCCGCTCACCGCGGGCGCCGGGCGCCTGGTGTTCGGCCGGGCCGTCGACCGGCTGCTGCGCGGCTGACGCGCGCGGCGGTGCGTGCGCGGGGGTGCGTGCGCGGGGGTGCGTGCGCGGGGCGTGTATGCGGGGGCGTGTGCGCGGGGTCAGTCCGGCCAGATCCCGGTCTCCAGGAAGCGGTCGAGGGTCCGTGTGTACGGGGCGATGTCCAGGCCCTGTTCGGCGAGCCAGGCGTCCGCGTAGTACTTGTCGAGATAGCGGTCGCCCGGGTCGCAGAGCAGGGTGACCACGCTGCCGGTGCTGCCCCGCGCGACCATCTCCGCCACGATCCTCAGGGCGCTCCACAGCCCGGTGCCGGTGGAGCCGCCCGCCTTGCGTCCGATGGCCCGCTCCAGCGCCCGTACGGCGGCGACGCTCGCGGCGTCAGGGACCTTCATCATCCGGTCGATGGCGCCGGGCACGAAGCTGGGCTCCATCCGGGGCCGGCCGATGCCCTCGATCCGGGAGCCCCGGTCGCTGCGGGCCCGGTCGTCGTGGCGGGTCCAGCCGTCGAAGAAACAGGAGTTCTCGGGGTCGGGCACACAGATCCGGGTGTCGAACTGCATGTAGTGGACATAGCGCGCGATGGTCGCGGAGGTGCCGCCCGTGCCCGCCGTGGCGACGATCCACGCGGGCTCCGGATAGCGCTCCAGCCGCAGTTGCTGGTAGATCGATTCGGCGATGTTGTTGTTGCCGCGCCAGTCGGTGGCCCGCTCGGCGTAGGTGAACTGGTCCATGTAGTGGCCGCCGGTGCGCTCGGCGAGCCCCGCCGACTCCTCGTAGATCGTGCCCGCGTCGTCCACGAAATGGCACCGGCCGCCGTGGAATTCGATCAGCCGGCACTTCTCCCGGCTGGTGGTGCGCGGCATGACGGCGATGAACGGCACGCCGATCAGCTTGGCGAAGTACGCCTCGGAGACGGCCGTCGAGCCGCTGGACGCCTCGATGACCGGCTTGCCGGGCCTGATCCAGCCGTTGCACAGGCCGTACAGGAAGAGCGAGCGGGCGAGCCGGTGCTTGAGGCTCCCGGTGGGGTGCGTGGACTCGTCCTTGAGGTAGAGGTCGATCCCCCACTCCTCGGGCAGCGGGAAGCGCAGCAGATGCGTGTCGGCGGACCGGTTGGCGTCGGCCTGGACCTTGCGTACGGCCTCCTTGAGCCAGGCACGGTAGCCGGGGTCGCTGCGGTCCACGTCGACGGTCGGCGTGGCTCGCCCCACGGCGGTCCCGGCGGCGGGCCCGTCCGGGGACCCCGCCGCTGCCGCCGATTCGGCCGGTTCCGTCGGCCCCTCCGGACGTCCGCCCGTGTCTCGCCCGTTCATGCGCGCCGCTCCTCACTGTCCCCGCACCGGCCCCCAGCCGCACCGTACCGCTACCACCTGCGTAAACGCTTGCTTTGGGTATCCATAGGAATGGCTTCTGGCGCGTGCGCTCCATGCGCTCTGGTGCCGGGCGGCATACTTGTGCAAACTGCCTTGAGGGGACGTACGGGGATCGGGTACGGAGGGGGCTCAAACGCCATGGGTGAACCGGAGTTCGACGTGCGCGGAGTACGGATCGAGCGGTGGCCCCGCTCGCTCACCAGGGCAGGCCAGATCCTGGTCAAGGACGGCAGGCTGGCGCTGCTGACCAGTTACGGCCGGGTGATCGACAGCGCGCCGCTGCGCGCCGTCCGGGCGGCGCGGCCGTGGTTCGCGGGGAGCGGCAGCATGGTCGCGACCGTCAACGGGACGCGGTACCGGCTGACCCTCGGGCAGCGCGGGCACCGTCCCGACGCGACGGCGCTGGCCGGGCGGCTGATGGAGGCGGTCAGCAGGGCCGGCCACTCGAAGCCGTGAGGGGCGGCGCGGGCGCCTGAAACCGTACGGGGGCCTGGGTCCGGGGGCCTGGGCCTGGGTCCGCACCGGCCTGAGCCGTGCGGGAGCCCGTGTACGAGCCGTACGGGAGCCGTACGGGGGCCGTACGGAAGCCGTGCGGGGTCACCGAGAAGCGGGGGGGGCGGGCGGCCCCGCCGCCGGGAGAGGGGGGGCGAGCGGGGGGGCGGCACTAGCCGCGGGGCGCGGACGGCCCAGGCATGGAGTGCCAGAGGGCCCGCTA
>NZ_JBHZDA010000028.1:3519-16147 GCF_042755665.1 Streptomyces sp. NPDC059142 | reverse complement strand
GGGGGGGTCGTTTTTTTTTATACCCCCCCGGGCTCCCCCACACGCGGCGGCGCGGGGCGGGGCGCCCACGTCACGCGGGGCCGAGCGGGGACGCGCGACCGCCGCCGTGCGGCCGGTCCGCCGCGAGTTGCGAAGCCAGGTCCCCGGGTTCACTCTGGTCACACATCACTCAGCGTTTCCCGGCGGTGACGCTGTGACCCAGCCCCGCCGGGCAGGAACGGCGGCGAGCCGGTCGCTGATTCCGCATCCTCGTCTTCTTCCGGACCTCATTCGGGGAGTCGCAGCCGTGATCAGCCAGCCCAGCAGGCACTGCACGGTGGAGCTCCAGGCCCTGCCGTCACGGATCGGTCAGATCCGCAGAATCATCTCCGCGCAACTGCGCTACTGGCACCTCGACCTTCTCATCGACCCAGCGGCTCTCGGGGTGACCGAGCTGCTGACCAACGTCCACCGGCACGCACAGCCGGACAAGAGATGCACCGTCGACATCGAGCTGCTGCTCGAACGGCTCACGGTCTCGGTCAGCGACCACGATCCGCGGCTGCCGACCGTGCACCACGCCGAGTTGTCCGACACCGGTGGCCGCGGCCTCGCGCTGATAGCGGCCGTGAGCGAGAGCTGGGGCATCCACCCCAGGGGCGAGACGGGAAAGAGCATATGGTTCACGCTCCCCGCGCCACCCGTCGCCCTGACCCTGCCGCTGCGTCCGGTGTACGGCGCGACCACCGACGGCCCCTTCCCGGCCATGCAGTTCGGCATCGCCTCCGGGGCGCACATACCCAGCACCTTCCGGTCGGCCGGGGTCGGCTGACCGGAAGGTGCGCACGGCTCGGCCGTACGAACCGGCGTGCACCCGGTGCGTACGGCCGAGCCGTGCGCGCGCCGACCGGAGCCCGCGCGACCGTACGCCCCCGCTCTCACCCCCGCTCTCACCCTCACCCGAATGGACCAGCGCCTGCCCGCCGGACGGCCTCGTGGCCGTTGTCCGGCCCGGCGGGGCCGTCCGTCAGCGGCCGAGCGCTCCGAGCGGGTCGTCGAGCACCGGCTGCCAGGCCAACTCGGCCGCTCCCACGAGGCTGTTGTGGTCGAGGGTGCAGGGCAGGATGGGCACTCCGCCGCTGCGCCCCCACAGACTGCGGTCGGCGACGACGGCGCGCAGCCGGTCCGGGTCGGAGTCGAGCAGTTCGCGGTGGAGCCCACCGAGGATGATCCGGTCGGGGTTGAGGATGTTGACCAGACCGGCCAGCCCCAGACCCAGCCGGTCGATCAGTTCCGCGGCGGCGCCCCGTACCGCCGGGTCGGCGTACTCCGTGCGGAGCAGGTCGCGCGACTGCTGGAGCAGCGAGCTCTCGGGGCCGGGGGTGCGCCCCGCCGCGGTGAGGAAGGCGAGCGGGTCGGCCTCGACGTCGAGGCAGCCCTTGCCGCCGCAGTAGCAGGAGCGCCCCTCGGGGTTGACCGTGAGATGGCCGACCTCCAGGGCGAGGCCCGAACTGCCGGTGTGCAGACGGCCGTCGAGGACCAGTGCGCCGCCGACACCCCGGTGGCCGGTGGCGACGCAGAGAAGGTGCTGGGCGCCGCGTCCCGCGCCGTGCCGGTGCTCGGCGAGCGCGGCCAGGTTGACGTCGTTGCCGGTGAAGGCGGGGCCCTCGATGCCCGCGGCGCCGACCCGCTCGGCGAAGATCTCCCGTACCCGGGAGCCGACGGGCCAGGCGATGTGCAGCGGGTTGAGCGCGGTGCCCTCCGGTTCCGCGACCGCCGAGGGCACGGCGAGGCCCGCGCCCACGCACCGCCGTCCCGCGGCGCGCAGCAGCCCGGCGCCCGTCTCCACGACCTCGCCGAGGACCTGCGCCGGGTCGGCCGAGGCCGTTCCGCGGCCGGGGGCGGTCGCGACGATCCGGCCGCCGAGCCCGACCAGCGCGGCCCGGAAGCCGTCGGCGTGGACCTGGGCGGCGAGGACGACGGGGCCCGCCTCGTCGACGGAGAGCCGGTGCGAGGGGCGGCCCTGGGAGCCGGCGGCGGCGCCGGGCCTGGAGTCCACCCGGATCAGGCCGAGGGCCTCCAGTTCGGCGGCGACCGCGCCGGCGGTGGCACGGGTGACGCCCAGCTCCGCCGTGAGGACGGCGCGGGTGGGCGCGCGGCCCGTGTGTACCAGTTCCAGTGCCGGGCCGAGCGCGCCGCGGCCTCTCTCCAGCCGTGTTCTGGCCGTGCTCCCCTTGCCGTTCATGGGGGCGAGTCTCCCATGATCCGCGGGAACGGCGGGATCCGCGGGAGGGCCCACGGCGCCTTGTACGGACGGCCCCTGGCCCCTATCCTCACTTTGTGCCGCTTCTGAACAAAATGCGGTCGGCTCTCTCCGGCAGCGCCGCCGGCCCGTCCCGCGCCCGTTCCCCGCTCACCCGCCTGCGTACCGCCCTGACGGTGTTCTTCGCCCTCGACGGCTTCCTGTTCGCCGGGTGGGTGGTCCGTATCCCGGCGGTCAAGCAGCAGACCGGGGCGTCGGCGAGCGATCTCGGCCTCGCCCTGCTCGGCGTCTCCGCCGGCGCCGTGGCGACGATGATGGTCACCGGCGGACTCTGCCGCCGCTTCGGCAGCCATCCGGTGACGGTGGTCTGCGCGGCGCTGCTCTCGCTGACCGTCCTCCTGCCGCCGCAGACCCACTCGGCGCTCACCCTCGGCCTGGTGCTGCTGCCGCTCGGGGCGGCCTACGGAAGCCTGAACGTCGCGATGAACAGCGCCGCCGTCGATCTCGTCGCCGCTCTGCGGCGCCCGGTGATCTCCAGTTTCCACGCGGCGTTCAGCCTGGGCGGCATGGTCGGGGCGGGGCTCGGCGGGCTGCTCGCGGGCGGTCTGTCCCCGGCCGTCCATCTGGCGCTGCTGGCGGGCGCCGGTCTGCTGGTCACCGCCGTCGCCGGCCGGACGCTGCTGCGGATCCCCGCGCCATCGGCGGACCGTACGGACGCGGGCGCGGCGGACCGTACGGAACCCCGGGACCGTACCGGACCCGCCGACGGTACGGGTACAGGCGCGGGTACGGGTACGGAGCGGCGCGGCACAAGGAGCGGCGGGCGGGGGCCGGACCGGCGCGCCCGGCGGCTGGTCCTCCTCTTCGGGGTGATCGCGCTGTGCACGGCGTACGGGGAGGGCGCGATGGCCGACTGGAGCGCGCTGCACCTCAGCGAGGACCTGGCAGCGAGCCCCGGGCTGGCCGCGGCCGGTTACTCGCTCTTCGCCCTCGCCATGACGGCGGGGCGGCTGTCGGGCACCGCCCTGCTGGAACGGCTCGGCCAGACCCGCTCCCTGGTCCTGGGCGGGGTGACCGCCGCCCTCGGCATGCTGCTCGGCGCCCTCGCGCCCACCGCCTGGCTCGCCCTGGCGGGGTTCGCCGTGGCCGGACTCGGGCTCGCCAACATCTTCCCCGTCGCGATCGGCCGGGCCGGCGCGCTGGCGGGGCCCGGCGGGGTGGCCGCCGCGTCCACCCTGGGGTACGGCGGAATGCTGCTGGGCCCGCCGGCGATCGGCTTCCTCGCCGACTGGTTCTCGCTGCCGCTCGCCCTCACCACGGTGGCGCTGCTCGCGGGCGCGGCGGCCCTCCTCGCCTACGCGGCCCGCGGCGGCTCGGCGAACGCCCCGGCGGGAGGCGCCCCTGGAGGATGAGTAGGCGTACTCAGGCACGGCCGTTCGATCTCCCCCACCCTGGAAGAAGACGCACAGGCACTCGACTTCAGGGAAAGAGCCATGAACTCCAGGGAGAACACGATGAATTCGGAACGGCTGACCGGCCTCGCGCGGCTCGCCTTCAAGAACCGCGCCTCCCAGGTCTATCTCGCCCTCGTCGCCGCGGTGACGGTGTTCGTCACGGTCGACACGCTCTTCGTGCACCACGACGACGCCTCGTTGGCCGGGGTGTGGCTGTTCGCCCTCGCCGCGCCGACCGTCTTCGTCTTCCTGATCGGCGGCGGGGCCGTCGGGGCGGACTTCGCCGCCTCCGCCGGGTTCCTCTACCCCGCGCTGATCGTCTCCGTCCTCGTCCAGGCGGTCGCGATAGGCGCCTTCGTACGGCTGTTGCGCCACCGGCCCGGCCCCGCGACCGGCCACCCCCGCGAGGCGTGACGCCCGCCCACCGGCCCGCGCGTCATACCGGCTGCCCCGGGGTGGCCGCCGCTGGCACAATGCCCGGCATGGACACAGCAGATCACATCCGCCGACTGGCCCGCGAAGGACGTGTCCTGGCCGATGCCGCGGTCCGGGCGGGAACCGACGCGGAGATCCCCGTCTGCCCCGGCTGGCGGGTCCGCGACCTCCTGCGGCACACCGGCAGTGTGCACCGCTGGGCGACCGGCTACGTCGTGGAGGGCGGCACCGTCCGGGCGCCGCTGCCCACCGCGCCGGACCTCGACGGGGACGCGCTCGTCGGCTGGTTCCGCGAGGGGCACGACCGGTTGGTGACCGCGCTCGGCGCCGCCCCCGCCGATCTGCGCTGCTGGTCCTTCTTCCCCGCCCCGAGCCCGCTCGCCTTCTGGGCGCGGCGCCAGGCCCACGAGACGGCCGTCCACCGCGCGGACGCCGAGTCCGCGCTCGGCGGGGACTTCTCCCCCGTGGACGCCGCGTTCGCGGCGGACGGCATCGACGAACTGCTCACCCACTTCCACGCACGCGACCGCAGCCGGGTCCGCTCGGACGTGCCGCGGGTGCTGCGCGTACGGGCCACCGACACCGGCGACGTCTGGACGGTACGGATCACCGCGGAGCCGGTACGCGCCGACCACGCGAAGGCCACCGACCCGGACGGGGGCCGCGCGCACCCGGCCGCGGAGTGCGAGTTGAGCGGCCCTGCCGAACGGCTCTGGCTGGCGCTGTGGAACCGGCTCCCGCTGGACGCCGTGACCACCACCGGCGACGCCTCCCTCGCCCGGCTGTGGCAGGAGACCTCCGCCGTCTGACGCCCGGCCGGGTCGCCCCCGGCGCTCCTTGCACCGGAGCGGCCCTCTCGGTCAGACTGCGGCCATGGGGACACGGAGCGGGCCGGAACGGGACGCCATCACCGTCGAGATCGCCTTCGCGGTCCTGACCGGTCTGTTCGCGGGCGCGCTGGTCTTCGGGCTCGTGGCGGCCACGGCGTGGTACCTGGAGCTGCCGGAGACCGTCCTGCGGATCGGCGCCGTCGCCGGCTGTCTGGCCTTCGCCGCCCGTGTCGTCCGGGTGCTGTGGCACTTCACCCCGTCCACCGCGGCCGGCAGCGCCCGGCCCGACGCGACGGACGGCGGCGCGCGCGGCTGATCGGGGAGGACCGGTCCGGCGTTACGCCACGTGCATGCCGCCGTCGACCGGGAGGACCGTACCGGTCACATAGGAGGCACGGTCGCTGAGCAGCCAGGCGGCGGCCTGGGCGATCTCCTCGGGGCCGGCCGCGCGGCGCAGCGGGGTGCGCGCGCTCAACCGGTCGACGATGCCGGGTGAACGGTCGTCCCAGGCGCGCATCATCTCGGTCAGTGTGGTGCCCGGGGCGATGGCGTTGACGCGGATGCCCTCGGGACCGTACGTGACGGCGGCCGACTCGGTGAGGCTGTTGAGCGCCCGCTTCAGCGCGCCGTAGACGGGCAGTGCGGGGTTGCCCGACAGGCTGCCGACGGACGAGTTGTTGACGATGGCCCCGCTGCCGGCGGTGGCGCGGATGGCGGCGACCTCCGCGGACATGGCCGCCCAGGGGCTCTTGAGGTTCACGGCGTAGAGGTGGTCGAGGTCGGCCTCGGCCACCTGGTCCAGCGGACCGGGCGGCACGGTGGTCGCGGCGTTGTTGAAGGCGATGTCGAGGCGGCCGTACAGCTCCACGGCGCGGTCCACCGCGGCCCGCGCGCCCGCCGTGGAGGCCAGGTCGCACACCACGTACCCGGCGGTGCCGCCCGCCGCGCGGATCTCCTCGGTGACGGCCTTGAGCTGGTCCTCCGTACGGGCGGCGAGAAGGACGCGGGCGCCTTCCCGGGCGAAGAGCCGGGCCGCCGCGGCGCCGATGCCGCGGCCCGCGCCGGTGATGAAGGCGACCTTGCCGGCCAGCAGGCCCGTGGCGCCGGGGAGGGAGGTGTCGGTGGTGCGTGTGTTGTCCATGGGCACCAGCCTGTGTCCGGCCGGGACGCGCATCCAGGCACCGGTGGTACCTGGCTCCGCGGTACGCCGCCCCCGCACACTGGAGGTATGGACCGACGCGAACTGGCGGGCTTCCTGCGCAGCAGGCGGGAGCGGATCACCCCCGCCGATGTGGGGCTGCCCGCCGGGCGGCGACGCCGCACCCCGGGGCTGCGCCGCGAGGAGGTGGCGCATCTGGCGTTCATCTCGACCGAGTACTACACACGGCTGGAACAGGCGCGCGGTCCTCGACCGTCGCGCGAGGTGCTGGCCGGGCTGGCCAGGGCCCTGCGTCTGCCGGACGCCGAGCGCGCCCATCTCCACCATCTCGCGGGCGCCCCGCCCGGCCCGCCCGCCGGGCCCTCGCGCGACGTACGGCAGAGCGTGCTCGATCTGCTGGACCGGCTGCCGCACACCGCGGCGATGGTGCTCTCGGCCACCTACGAGGTCATCGCCTGGAACGAGCTGGCCGCCGCCCTCCTGGAGGACTTCTCCCCGCTGCCCCGGCAGGAGCGCAATCTCGTGCGCCGCGCGTTCCTCGCCCCGGAGCGGCGGCCGCTGCTGCGCGACCCGATCGACGTGGAGATGTTCGCCCGCGCGGCGGCCCGGCGTCTGCGCGCCGCCGCCGCCCGCTACCCCGACGACCCCGAGGTGGCCACGCTGGTGCGTGATCTCCTCGCCGGCAGCGCGGAGTTCGCCCGGCTGTGGGACTCCCACGACGTACGCGCCGAGCCCGCCCTGCGCAAGACCCTGAACAACTCGCTGCTCGGCCCCGTCACCGTCAACTGCGACCTTCTCGACATCGCCGACCGCGACCAGCAGGTCGTGCTCTACACGGCCGAGCCCGGCTCTCCCGCCGAGGAGGCGTTCCGGCTGCTGTCGGTGATCGGCACCCAGCGCATGGACGTGCCCGGCTGAGCGGGCCGCCGGCCGGGCCCCGCCGAGGCGTCCGGACCGGTGCCCGTACGGGGCGCGGGCGCCGCGCGGTTCACCCCGCGCGGCGGTCGCTCCCGTACACCGTCACACGTACGTCCCTCACTCCCGCGCGCCGGCCTCCGGAACCCCCGTCGGGTCGCCCTGGGCCGCGGTGCCCTCTTCGCGTGCGGCGGGTCCCGGCTGGTCGGCCGACTGCCTGCGGTCCAGCACGTCCAGCGCGCGCCGGGCCAGCGGGCGCGTCCGTACGATGCCGGCCAGGGTCGTCGATCCGCGGGTGATGTCCGCGAACGCGTTCCACGCCGGGCGCAGTCCGGTGATCGCCGCGTGCAGCACGCCCGGCCTGCGCTCGAAGATCCCCAGCATCCGGCGCCCGACCCCCATCTCCACACCGAGGCCCGCCTTGATGGCGAAGGCGTAGTTCAGCGCCTGGCGGCGGGCGTCCACGGCGTCGTGCGCCTCGGAGATCCGTACCGCCCACTCCCCCGCGAGCCGCCCGGACCGCAGCGCGAAGGAGATGCCCTCCCTCGTCCACGGCTCCAGCAGTCCGGCCGCGTCGCCGCAGACCAGCACCCGGCCCCGGGACAGCGGCGAGTCCTCGCTGCGGCAGCGGGTGAGATGGCCGGAGGAGACCGACGGTTCGAATCCGGCGAGCCCGAGCCGGGCGATGAAGTCCTCCAGATAGCGCTTGGTGGCGGACCCCTCGCCGCGCGCCGAGATCACCCCGACGGTGAGGGTGTCGCCCTTGGGGAAGACCCAGCCGTAACTCCCGGGCAGCGGGCCCCAGTCGATGAGCACCCGCCCCGCCCAGTCCTCCGCGACCGTGGGCGGCACCGGGATCTCCGCCTCCAGGCCCAGATCCACCTGGTCCATCTTCACACCGACGTGGGCGCCTATCCGGCTGGCACTGCCGTCCGCGCCGACCACGGCCCGCGCCAGCACCGTCCCGCCGTCCGCCAGGACGACCGCGACCGTGCGGCGGTCGGGGACGGCCGGGCCGTGCTGCTCGACGCGCGAGACGGTCACTCCGGTCCGCAGGATCGCGCCGGCCTTCTGGGCGTGCTCCACCAGCCCCGCGTCGAACTCCGGGCGGTTGATGAGCCCGAAGAGCATGCGCTTGGAGCGGCGGGTGCGGGTCAGCTTCCCGTTCAGGGAAAACGTCACTGCGTGCACGCGCTCCTTGAACGGCAGCTCGAATCCGGGCGGCAGCGAGTCCCGCGAGGGCCCGATGATCCCGCCCCCACAGGTCTTGTAGCGCGGCAACTCGGCCTTCTCCAACAGCAGCACCCGACGGCCGGCGACCGCCGCCGCGTACGCCGCGGAGGCTCCCGCCGGTCCTGCGCCGACCACGACGACATCCCACACCGGCTCGTCGTGCACGCTTCCGGCATCTGCGTTCTCGCTGCTCACGATGTGCTTCTGCTCCTGATCCGACCGGTGGCCCCTGCTGACGAACGGCATCCTACGGCGCTGGCGCGCCCGGCCCGTTGTGGGAGGATCGACAAGTCCCCCCGACATCGCCGACACGGCCCGACATCCATCCGTCTGACACAACGATGTACCCACCAGGAGCGTGCCCATGACCGCGAATCCGATTGCCGGGACCGTGGCGTCCCTCATGCCCCGCGCCCGTACGGAGCTCGCGGAGCTGGTGGCCTTCCGCTCGGTGGCGGACCCCGCGGTCTTCCCGAAGAGCGAGTGCGAGGCCGCCGCGGCCTGGGTGGCCGGCGCGCTGCGCGGCGAGGGGTTCCAGGATGTCGCGGTGCTCGACACCCCGGACGACACCCAGTCCGTCTACGGTCTGCTCCCCGGCCCCGAGGGCGCGCCGACGGTGCTGCTCTACGCGCACTACGACGTCCAGCCGCTGGGCGACGAGGACGCCTGGCTGAGCCCGCCGTTCGAGCTGACCGAGCGCGCCGGACGCTGGTACGGGCGCGGCGCCGCCGACTGCAAGGGCGGTGTGCTGATGCATCTGCTCGCCCTGCGCGCGCTGAAGGCGAACGGCGGCGTGCCGGTGAACGTCAAGGTGATCGTGGAGGGTTCGGAGGAGCAGGGCACCGGGGGTCTGGAGCGATACGCCGAGGAGCACCCCGAGCTGCTGGCCGCCGACGCCGTCGTGATCGGTGACACCGGGAACTTCCGGGTCGGGCTGCCCACGGTCACCGCCACGCTGCGCGGCATGACCATGGTGCGCGTGGGGATCGACACGCTCGAAGGCAATCTGCACTCCGGGCAGTTCGGCGGCGCGGCGCCCGACGCGCTCGCCGCCCTCATCCGGGTCCTGGACTCGCTGCGCGCCGAGGACGGCTCCACCACGGTGGACGGGCTGGCCGCCGACGCGGTCTGGGAGGGGCTGGAGTACCCGGAGGCCGACTTCCGCAAGGACGCCAAGGTCCTCGACGGCGTCGGGCTGATCGGCGGCGGCGCGGTCGCCGACCGGATCTGGGCGCGGCCCGCCGTGACCGTCCTCGGCATCGACTGCCCGCCGGTCGTCGGCGCCACCCCGTCCGTCCAGGCCCACGCGCGGGCCACGGTCAGCCTGCGGGTCCCGCCGGGGCAGGACGCGGCGGAGGCCACCAAGCTGCTGACGGCGCATCTGGAGGCCCGTACCCCGTGGGGCGCGCGGGTCTCCGTGGAACAGATCGGCCAGGGGCAGGCGTTCCGCGCGGACACCTCGTCCCCGGCGTACACGGCGATGGCCGACGCCCTGCGGATCGCGTACCCGGGTCAGGACATGCAGATCGCCGGCCAGGGCGGGTCCATCCCGCTCTGCAACACCCTGGCCGGGCTCTATCCGCAGGCGGAGATCCTGCTGATCGGGCTGAGCGAGCCGGAGGCCCAGATCCACGCGGTGAACGAGAGCGTCTCCCCCGAGGAGCTGGAGCGCCTCTCCGTGGCCGAGGCCCACTTCCTGGTCAACTACGCCGCCTCCCGGCGCGCCTGAGCGGCGCCGGAAGGGCCGTGACGGTCCATGGCGGGCGCTGCGACGGTACGGGGCCCCGCGACTCCACGGGCCGTGCGGGGCGGTGCGGGACGGTCAGCCGACCGGGGCTCCGTCCTCCAGGTTGAGCACCGTCCCGCGCTCCCGGGCGCGCAGCGCCCAGCGCAGCCGGGCACAGCGGACGGGCGGGAGCAGCCGGGCCGCCTCCTCCTCGTCGACGAAGCGCCAGCCGCGCAGCTCGGGTCCCGGCAGCAGCAGCCGTCCGGCCTCCTCGGCGGTCAGCCTGCCGCCGTCGAAGAGCAGCCGCAGCCCTCCGTACCCCGGGGGGCGCGGCGGCTCCCAGTCGACCACCAACAGCTTGGGCACCTCGGTGAGTTCGATGCCTATCTCCTCGGCGACCTCCCGTATCCCGGCGCGGGCGGGCGCCTCGCCGCGCTCGACCACACCGCCCGGGAACTCCCAGCCCGGCTTGTACGTGGGGTCGACGAGCAGCACCCGGTCCTGCTCGTCGAAGAGGAGCACCCCGGCCGCGACGGTCTCCGCGGTCGGTTCGGGTGTCTGGACGATCTCGCAGACGCCCGCCGCGCCGTCCCGTACCGCCTCGGCCAGTGCCTCGGCGGTCTCCCGCGCCGTCAGCGCGGTGTTGTCGATGACATGGGCGTCCCCGGTCAGCCAGCCCAGCGCCGTCCGGTAGGGCTCGATGTGCTCGTAGGCCCTGCGGCGTTCGCGCTCGTCCGCCTCCGCGTCGCCCGACAGGTCGTCGCGCGCCGCGATACGTCCGCGCAGGATCGTTTCGTCCGTGACCAGCAGGACGTGCCGTACGGGAATGCGGCGCGAGGCCAGGCCGCCGAAGATCTCGTCCCGGTACTCCTGGCGCAGCAGGGTCATGGGGACGACGAGCGCCCCGCCCACCTCGGCCAGGAGAGCCGCCGCCGTGTCGACCACCAGTCGCCGCCAGATCGGCAGGTCCTGGATGTCGCTCACCTCCGCGAGCTTCTTCTGCGGCAGCAGCCGCTCCAGTTCCCCGCCGATCAGGTCGGGGTCGTAGAGCGTGCAGTTCGGGATCAGGTCGATCAGCTCGCGTGCCGTACTGGTCTTGCCCGCTCCGAACGCACCGTTGATCCAGACGATCACGGTTCCCCCTCTTCCGTAGGGCCTGGGCGTGTCGCGAAAGCCCCCAGTGGACTGCCCGCAACACCCTGCCACGGAAACCCCGTGCGGGATCAGAGCGCCGCACCGGTCAACCTGCCGTGACCGAGCCGTGTCCGCGCGAGGTGCCCGCCGGGCCGTAACACAAACCCCGGCGCGTCGTTGGAACCCTCAAAGAAGGGCCCGGGGTCCCTTGTTCGGATCCGGCTGGGTCAGGGGGCGGCGTCCGGTGCCGTGGATCGCGGGGCGGAGGAGGGAGGCGACGCGGAAGCGTCGGCTCCCCTGTATCCGCCGCCGACGCCGCGAGGAGCGGCACCGGGGCACACGAGCCCAGCAAGATCCACACGAGAGACCCCAGGGGGTACGTGATGCGCCGTACGGTGCTGGAGAGGTTTCCCGCGGGCGGGCCGCGCGGGAGCCGGCCCGCGGAGGAGTTCGCGCGGGCGCGGCGGGACGAGGGGACACCCGCCGAGGTGGTGATGGATCTCGACTCCGATGTCTTCCTGGTCGTCGTGCCGCAGCAGCAGACGGCCGACCCCGACTCCTGAGACCGCCGGAGCCCCTCCCCCGGCACCGCGAACCGTACGACGTGGAGAGCCCGAGATGCCCAGAACACCGGCCGTACTGGCCGACGCCCTGACCCTCGCCCTGCCCCTGCTCCTGGCGGCGGTCGCCGTGCCGCTGACCGCCACTCCGGCGGCGGCGGACAGCAGCGCCTGCACCCATCACTTCTCGGGGCCGCAGATCTGCGTCCGGCTGGAGGGGCGCGGCGCCAGGAACTCCGTCACCGGGATCTGGACCAACCCGCCGGACGATCTCACCGCGCGCGAGGTGTCGCTGCTGCGCGACGGGCGGCTGGTGGACACGGCCGTGGCCACCCGGTCGGGCAAGGCGCTGACGCACACCTGGCCGGCCGGGGACACCGGCAGCGGTACGGAGTTGTGCGTACGGTTCCGGGGCAGCCAGCGCATGGCCTGCCAGACCACCCGCTGACAGACCACCCGCTGCCGGACCACCCGCTGACCGGGCGGCGCCGCGGCTCCGGCGCCGCCCGGGGTCCGGGACGTCCGCGCCGTCAGCCGCCCACCGGCGCCGCCGTGTCGTCGCGCTGCCCGAGCAGGGCCGCCGCGGCGGCGCCCACCAGGCCGGCGTCCGTGCCGGTCAGCGCCGGGGCCACCGTCAGCCGCTGGACGAACGAGAGCGTCGCGTACTCGCGCAGGGAGCGGCGCAGCGGGGCGAACAGGACCTCGCCCGCGCCCGCGACGCCGCCGCCGACGACCGCGATCCTGATCTCGGTGAGCGTGGCGGTCGCGGCGATACCGGCGGCCAGCGCCCGTGCGGCGCGTTCGAAGGAGGCGATGGCGACCGGGTGGCCGGCCCGCGCGGCGGCGGGCCCGGCGGGCGGCCTGCCGGCGCCGGGCGGGCCCGGGGGGCCCCCCCCCCCCCCCCCCCCGCGGGGGGGGTTGGGGGGGCGGGGGGTCGCCG
>NZ_JBHZDA010000028.1:1945-3509 GCF_042755665.1 Streptomyces sp. NPDC059142 | reverse complement strand
TTTCGTTGGGGGCGTGGGCGACGGGGTGGCCGGCCCGCGCGGCGGCGGCCACGGCGGCGGCCGAGCGGTCGCCGTCGGGTCCGGGGAGCCAGCCGCCCTCCAGCGCCCTGCGGGCGATGTTGGGGCCGCTGGCGATCCGCTCCACACAGCCGCGCGCGCCGCACGGGCAGAGGTCGCCGTCCATGTCGACGCTGATGTGGCCGATGTGGCCCGCGTTGCCGGTGGGGCCGGGGTGGAGCTTGCCGCCCAGCACCAGTCCGCCGCCGACCCCGGTGGAGACGACCATGCACAGCGCGTCGTCGTATCCGCGGGCGGCGCCCTGCCAGTGTTCGGCGGCGGTGATCGCGACCCCGTCCCCGACCAGGGTCACCGGCAGCCCGCCGGTGGCGAGCCGGACCCGCTCGACCAGCGGGAAACCGCGCCAGCCGGGGACGTTGACCGGGCTGACCGTACCGGCGGAGGCGTCCACGGGACCGGCGCTGCCGATGCCCACCGCCGTGGCGGTCGGCCAGAGCGGTGAGGCGGCCACCTCGGCCAGGACCTCCTCGACGGCGCGCATCACCGTCTCGCCGTCCTCGCGCGCCGGGGTGGGGCGCTGGGCCCGTACGAGGATTCTGCCGCTGCCGTCCACCAACGCCCCGGCGATCTTGGTGCCGCCGATGTCGAGTGCGGCGACGGAGTCGGTATGCATCGGTGTGGAATCTCCTGGAGATCGAGGCGTCCTGGTGGGGTGGCGCGGAGCGGATACGGGTTCGCGGCTCCGACGAACAGTCTCCATTCCCCTGACAACGTTGTCCAGGGCCTATGCTCGTCCGCACGGCCCGGGTGGCGCACACCGGCGATCCGGGGCGACCCGCCGACCGTACGACGACAGGACAGCGCACTGTGGCCGATACCGCCCGCCGCACAGAACCCCGCTACGGCAACCGTCCCACGATGAAGGACGTGGCCGCACGGGCGGGGGTCGGGCTCAAGACCGTCTCCCGCGTGGTCAACAGCGAACCCGGGGTCACGGCGGACACCGAGCGGCGGGTGCAGGAGGCCATCGACGCGCTGGGGTTCCGCCGCAACGATTCGGCGCGGGTGCTGCGCAAGGGCCGTACGGCGAGCATCGGGCTGGTCCTGGAGGATCTGGCGGACCCGTTCTACGGTCCGCTGAACCGCGCGGTCGAGGAGGTGGCCCGCGCCCATGGCGCGCTGCTCATCAACGGCTCCAGCGCCGAGGACCCGGACCGTGAGCAGGAGCTGGTGCTGGCGCTCTGCGCGCGCCGGGTGGACGGGCTGATCGTGATCCCCGCGGGGAGCGACCACCGCTATCTGGAGCCGGAGATAAAGGCCGGGGTGGCGACCGTCTTCGTGGACCGGCCCGCCGGCCGGATCGACGCGGACGCGGTGCTCTCCGACAGCTTCGGCGGTGCCCGTTCGGGCACCGCCCATCTCATCGCGCACGGCCATCGCAGGATCGGCTTCATCGGCGAGGGGGCGCGCCCCCCCCCCCCCGGGGGGCGGGGGGGGGGGGCCCGCCCCCCCCCGGCGCGGGCCCGGCGGGGGGGGGCGCCCGCGC
>NZ_JBHZDA010000028.1:0-1935 GCF_042755665.1 Streptomyces sp. NPDC059142 | reverse complement strand
GGCTCCGCCCATCACATCGGCCCCGCCCACCGCAGGATCGGCTTCATCGCCGACCACCCCGGCATCCACACGGCGGGCGAGCGGCTGCGCGGCTACCGCACCGCCATGGCGGACGCCGGGCTGGCGATCGACGACGGCTGGGTGTCGCTGGGCACGACGGCGCCGCGCCGGGTCCAGGAGGCGGTCGTCGCGATGCTCGGCGCCCCCGAGCCGGTCACGGCGATCTTCACCGGCAACAACCGCGTCACGGTGACGGTGGTACGGGTCCTGGCGGCCCATCACCGGCCGGTCGCGCTCGTCGGCTTCGACGACATCGAACTGGCCGATCTGCTGGCCCCCGGGCTCACGGTCGTCGCGCAGGACGCGGCGACCCTGGGCCGTACGGCCGCGGAGCGCCTCTTCCACCGGCTGGACGGCGCCGCCGACGCGCCGTCCCAGGTGGTGCTGGCCACGCGGCTGATCGCCCGGGGCTCCGGGGAGATCCCGCCGCCGGCGGACGGCTGACGCACCACGGCGTCAGGCCCGGTGCCCGGGGAGCGCGAAGCCCTCCAGGTCGCCGCGGGTCAGACCGGTGAGCCGGGTGACCTCGTCGTGGTCGAGGGCGCCGCAGTCGAGTCCGCGCAGCAGATGGCCGCTGAGCGCCTTGGCGGTGGCGGGCTCGTCCATGACGGCGCCGCCCGCCTTGGCCACGTAGGCGGACAGCCGGGCGGCGGCGGGCTCCAGGCCCTCGCGGTAGAAGGCGTACACGGCGGCGTAGCGGGTCGGGAGGTGGCCCGGGTGCATGTCCCAGCCCTGGTAGTAGGCGCGGGCCAGGGCCCGCCGCGTGAGGCCGTGGTGCAGCCTCCACGCCTCGTGGACCTGGGCGGTCGGGCCGACCGGGAGGACGTTGGTGGAGCCGTCGCTGACCCGGACCCCGGTCCCGGCCGCGGCGACCTGCATGACGGCCTTGGCGTGGTCGGCCGCCGGGTGGTCGCTCGCCTGGTGGGCGGCGCTGACTCCGACGCAGGCGCTGTAGTCGAAGGTGCCGTAGTGCAGCCCGGTGGCCCGGCCGCCGGCCGCGTCGATCATGCGGGCCACGGTGGCGGTGCCGTCGGCGGCGAGGATGGCCTGGCTGGTCTCGATCTGGATCTCGAAGCCGATCCGGCCGGGCCGCAGACCGTTGGCCGTCTCGAACGCCCCGGCCAGCCGGGCCATCGCGGCGACCTGCTCGGCGTACGTCACCTTGGGCAGCGTCAGGACCAGCCCGTCGGGGAGGCCGCCCGCGGCCATGAGGCCGCTGAGGAAGATGTCGAGGATCCGGATGGAGCGCGCGCGTACGGCCGCCTCCAGGCACTTCACGCGGATGCCCGTGTACGGGGCCGCCGTGCCGGTGGCGTACGCCTCGTGGACGAGCCGGGCGGCGCGGGCCGCGGCCTCGTCCTCCTCGTCGTCCGGGCGGGGACCGTAGCCGTCCTCGAAGTCGATCCGCAGGTCCTCGACGGGCTCGCGGACCAGCTTGTCCCGTACCCGCTCGTACACCGGCCCGGCCAGCGCGTCCGAGAGGCCGAGGACACGGGCCAGCGAGGCGGCGTCGGGGGCGTGTTCGTCGAGCGCGGCGAGCGCCTGGTCGCCCCAGGAGCGGACGGTGCCCGCGGTGAAGGTGTCGGCGGGCACGTAGACGGTGTGGACGGGCTGGCGGGTGCCGGGGTCGCCCGGGTAGCGGCGGGCCAGTTCGGCGTCGACGCCCGCGAGGGAGGCACCGACGGCCTCGGTGACCGCCGCCGGGAGGCTCGTGGCGATCTTTTCGTGCTGGCCCATTCCCGCACCCTTCTTCTTTCCGTCCTGCGGAATCGATAATCCGTTGCCGGAAGTTAAGCCGCAGGTCCCGGCCGCGTCAATGGCGACCCGGGGCCGCCGCCGGGAAACGGCGCGGGGCCGCGCGGTGGAGTCCACCGC
>NZ_JBHZDA010000027.1:74900-75349 GCF_042755665.1 Streptomyces sp. NPDC059142 | reverse complement strand
GCCGGGGGGGGGGGGGGCGGGGGGGCCCCCCCCCCGCCCCCCGCCCCCCCCGCGGGGCCCACGCGGCCCTGGCCGCGGCCGTGGTGCGCGCCCTCGGCGCGCGACCGGGGGCCGCGGCCGGGCGCGGCCCCGTCAGGCCGCCGTGAACAGCAGTACGGCATTCTGACCGCCGAATCCGAACGAGTTGCTGACGGCCACCTCGGCGCGCACATCACGACCGGCCTTGAACACCATGTCGAGTTCCAGCTCCGGGTCCAGGCTCTCCAGATTGGCGGTGGGCGGGATGTGGCCCTCCTCCAGCGTGAGCGCCGTCGCCACCGCCTCGATGGCGCCCGCGGCGGCCAGGGAGTGGCGCCGCCCCCCCCGGTCGGAGGGGGGGGGGGGGGGCGCCCCGCGCACCCCCCGGGACCGGCGGGCCGCCGGGGCGGGCGTCGGCCGCGGGGCGGTGG
>NZ_JBHZDA010000027.1:60399-74890 GCF_042755665.1 Streptomyces sp. NPDC059142 | reverse complement strand
TGTGTGTTTTTTTATATTTTTATATTAGATAGGCCCTGTGCTTACACCACTTGTACTGATTGTAGGCCGGGCCGCTCCCCGAGCACCCGGCGGATCGTCCGGGCCTCGGTGGCGTCGTTCAGCAGCGTCGCGGTGCCGTGCGCGTTGACGTGGTCGACCTCGTCGGGGCCGACCCCGGCGTCGCGCAGCGCGGCGCGCAGGGCGAGTTCGGCGCCCCTGCCGTTCGGATCGGGCGCGGTCGCGTGATGGGCGTCGGCGGAGGCGCCGTACCCGCTGACCATGGCCCGGATCCGGGCGCCGCGCGCCCGGGCGTCCTCGGCCCGCTCCAGGACCAGGACGGCCGCGCCCTCGGCGGCGACGAAGCCGCTGCGGTCGGCGTCGAAGGGACGGGAGGTGGCGGTGAGATCGTCCCGGCGGTCGGCCAGGGCGCGCATCTGCTGGAACCCCGAGATCAGCGAGGGCACCAGCGGCGCCTCGGTGCCCCCGGTGATCACCACGTCGCAGACGCCGCTGCGCAGCAGTTCGCGCGCCATGCCCACCGCCGTGGTGCCCGAGGCGCAGGCCGTGGCCGTCACCAGGCTGGGGCCCAGCGCGCCGAGCATCATGGAGACGTACCCGGCGCACATGTTGGGCGACAGCATGGGGACGAGCAGCGGGGAGACCCTGCGGGGCCCCTTCTCCAGCAGCACGCTGTGCTGCTTCTCCCAGGTGGCCGCGCCGCCGATGCCGTTGCCGAGGATCACCCCGACCCGGGTGGCGTCCCAGGAGTCCCGGTCGAGACCGGAGTCGGCGACGGCCTCGTGGGCGGCGACCATCCCGAGCTGACTGCTGCGGTCCAGCCGCCACACCTGCTTGCGCTCGATCAGCGTGGTGGGGTCGAAGTCGGTCACGGCGCAGGCGAAGTCGGCGGGCAGCCCGGCCAGCGCGGGGACCTCGGAGGCCGCCGTACCGGCGCCGGCGCGGATCCGCTCCCAGCTCCGCTCGACCCCGACCCCGGCGGCGGTGACCATGCCGATGCCGGTGATCGCCGCGTCGAACCGGGCCGGTGCCGGGGAGGTCGTCCCTCGGCCGCTCATCAGACGGTGGCCAATTTGCCGGAGATGGTCTCGGCGGCCTGTCCGACGGTCGACTCGGGACCCAGCTCGCTGTCGTCGATCGGTACGTCGAACTCCTCCTGCGCGGCGACCGACAGCTCCACGAGGGCGAGCGAGTCGAGTTCGAGAGCGCTGAGGGTGCTGGTCGGCTCGATGGAGCCGGCGTCCAGACCGAAGGTGCTGGTGAGCAGTTCCACCAGGCGCTTGTAGACGTCTTCCATGAGGGGTTCCTTCCAAAGGTGGCCGCCGGTGTGGGCCGGCGGCCGGGGCGGTGGCGGTGGGGCCGTCAGCTTCCCTGCGGCTGCCGGGCGGCGGCGGTGACGCCGTCGGCCGGTTCGGACTGCGGGGCGGGTGCGACGGCCGTGGTGGCGAACTGGCCGGTGAAGCGGGTGTACGCGGGATGCGCCACCGGTTCGAAGTCCAGCGCGAAGGGCTTGAGGAAGTTCCCGAACAGCGCGCGGTCCCCGAACAGGTGGATGGGGATGACCAGCAGCGCCCACTCCGGGCCCCACAGCCAGATCCACGCGAGCACCACGAGCGTCTGGGTGGCCAGGCTGTGCATCACGTTGTACGCGACGTAGTAGCCCCGGTGGATCCGCTTGGTCTTCGAGCGGTGGTACGCGATCGCCCCGGGGATGTAGCCGATGAGGTCGATGTAGACGAAGAGCCCGATCGCCGGGATCCAGCGGACCTCGTCGATGTGGGCGAAGAAGAAGACCGCGGCGATCACCAGACCGAGCCCGTACTCCAGCCGGATCAGCCGGTAGGTGGTCTGTGTCTCGAAGAGGTTCTTCCCGTCCATCAGCGCGCCCCGGACGTGGCGGTGACCGGCGTGCCCAGCGCCTCGGCGACGGCGCGGGCGACCGCCTCGTCGCCGACCACGGCGGCGTTGCCGCCGAAGATGCTGATGACGACCCGGGCGATGGTCTCCTTGAAGACCCGCTCGGCGACCGGGTCCAGGATGCCCGCGAGGCTGGGGATGCCGAAGTCGAACTCGGCGCTGAAGTCGACCAGGCAGTCCTGGCCGTCCGCGGTGAGCCGCCACACTCCGGCGAACTCGGCGAAGTCACCGTCGGTCTGCTCGAAGGTGATGGTCAGGGCGTCCCGGTCGAACAGGTCCGTCTCGCTCCAGCTCAGGATGCCGTTGCGGAAGTAGACGTCCCAGTCGCTGACCTCCTCCTTCTCCGAGACCTGACGGGAGGTGACGGAGCGGATGACCTCGGTCAGTTCGGGGTATCGGCTGAAGGCGCCGACCCGCTCGAACGCCGCGGCCGCGTCGACGTCGTGGACACGGACGATCACTTGAACGCTACGCATGGATGTTGTCGCCTTCTGCTGTGGGTGCGTATCGGGCGCCCTGCGCACGGCACGCGCGGTCGACCGCCTCGTAGAAGAAGTCCAGGTCACCCCTGGTCAGCACCGCGGGAGGGGTGAAGCGCAGGACGAGGTGCGAGTTGAGCGAGTGGTTGGCGATGACGCCGTTCATGATCAGCTCGATGAGCAGATCGCCCGCCGGGCCCGGATCGGCGAACTCGATCCCCAGCAGCAGCCCCTGCCCGCGCACCTCGCGCACGGCGGAGCCGTAGTGGGAGCGGACGATACGGTCCAGCTCCGGCAGGATCTCGGCGCCCAGATCGCGGGAGCGGGCCACGAGGTCGTCCTCGTGCATCGCCGCGAGCGATCCGCGTACGGCGGCCATCGCCAGCGGCGCGCCGGAGAACGTGGAGGTGTGCAGATACGGGTCCCGGTCGAAGGCGCCGAACGCCTCACGGGTGGCGACCACGGCCGACACCGGGACGACGCCCCCGCTCAGCCCCTTGCCGACGAGCAGGATGTCGGGGGAGACGCCCTCGCGGTCGGCGCCCCACCAAGTGCCCAGCCGGCCCAGACCGGTCTGGATCTCGTCCAGGACGAGGTAGGCCCCGTACCGGTCGCACAGGTCGCGCACCGCCCGCAGATAGCCCTGCGGCGGGATCACCACACCGGCCTCGCCCTGCACCGGCTCGATGAAGACGCACGCCTCGCCGGGGGAGGCCGCCAGCAGCGGTTCGAGGGCGGCGGCGTCGCCGAACGGGACGTGGCCGGTCTCCGGCAGCAGCGGCCGGAACGGGTCCTGGAAGACGCTCTTGCCGGTGAGGCTGAGCGCGCCCATGGTCTTGCCGTGGTAGCCGTTCTCGGTGGCGATCAGCTTGTGGCGGCCCCGGGTGCGGGCCAGCTTGATCGCGGTCTCGACGGCCTCCGCCCCCGAGCCCGCGAAGTGCACCCGCTCCAGCCCCTCGGGCACCACGGACACCAGGGCGTCGGCGGCCAGGGCGACCTGCGGTTCGAGGAAGAGACGGGTGGCCACGGGGTGGGTGGCGAGCTGTTCCGCGACATGCCGGATGACGGTGGGGTGGCGGGCGCCGGTCAGGAAGACGCCGTAACCACCGCAGTTCAGGAAGGTTTTACCCTCCGAGGTGGTGACCCAGGCGCCCTGCGAGGCGACCTCGATGTGCCCGCCGAACAGCTCGCCGAGCGTCGCCCGGCCCTTGCTGAGACGGGCCCGGTACAGCTTGCCCAGCTCCTCGCGCCCGAGCGCGGGCGTGGTGGCGGGAGCGACCGGGGAGGCCGGGGACAGGGCCGTCGGAAGCGTGGGTGTCGTGGTCATGGCTCTGCCTCCTCAGGTCAGACGCAGCGGCTGGCCCGCCACGTGGTCCAGGTACGGGGTGGTGAAGCTCGCCCGCGACGGCGGGTGGAAGGACAGCCCGTGGGCCGCGCCGGCCAGGTAGGACACGTCGGAGGAGGAGATGAAGGGCGTACCGCCGAGCAGCTCGACCGCCTGGTTCAGCGCGTCGCCCAGCGCGTCCTGCGCGGCGTAGCGGGCGACGAGCGAGTTGGCCAGCCCGGTGTTCCCGGTCTCGCCGTCCCGGATCATGCGGGCGGTGCCCTCCAGCAGCAGGGCGGCCGTCTCCAGCCGGGTGAGCACCCGGGCGCGGTCGGAGTCGCTGCCCCGGCCGCCGTCCACGACCCGCTCGACGAGCCCGCTGACGATGCCCAGGTAACAGGCGGAGATGAGGAGTTCGAACCAGATCAGCCCGACGGTCTGGAGGTCGTCCAGGTTCCCGGCGTCGCCCGGTTCGGTGCGCATCATGAGCTGCTCGTCCACGAAGACGTCCGTGAGCCGCACCTCGTCGCTCTCGGCGCCCGCGAGGGTACGGCTCCCCCAGAACGGGTGGGTGGTGACGCCCTCGGTCTGGCGGGGGATCAGCAGCACCGCCATCCGCGGCTCGCCGCTGTCGGTGGGCAGCGCCACGCTCGCGGTGAGCAGGTCCATCGAGTGCGACAGGCTGCACGGCTTCTTGGCGCCGTTGATCACATAGCCGCCGTCGGCCTTCGTCGCCGTCATCATCGGCGAGAGGATGCCCCGGCCCGGCCTGCCCTCGGCGAAGCCGGAGGCGACCAGCAGCCGCTGCTCGGCGATCCCTTCGAGCAGCGCCCACTCCATGCCGCTGCTCTGGATGGACTCGGCCAGGGTGAACAGGGTCGCCACCGAGAAGTGGTGCATCGTGGTGGCGATCGCCAGGGACGGCGCCTTGGAGGCCAGCGCCCGGGTCACCGCGAGGGCCTGGAGCGGGTCGGCGCCCGCCCCGCCGTACGTCTTGGGGATCACGAGTCCGGGGCCGCCGGCCTTGCGGAAGAGGTCGAGGGCGGGGTTCTTCGGAGCCTCCAGCTCCTCCAGCGGGGTGCCGGAGAGCTGGTCGAGCAGTCCGGGCAGGAATGATTCGCACGTCTCGCGTGCGGCTTCCAACGAGCGCATGGATCCTTCTCAGTTCTGTTCGGGATGGTTCGCGGGCGCACCGACGGCCGCGCACGGGGCTCCCGTACGGAAGACGGCCCCGGCCCGCGAGAGAGGAGGGGTGCGGGTCAGCGTCCGGCGGCGGCCTGGAGGGCCTTCCAGGCGCCGAACACCGCTTCGGAGGGGCGCGCGCCGGTGGCGACGCTCACACCCTGGATGTGGGAGGTGCGCAGGATCGGGTAGTTGGCCTCTCCGAAGACACCGCCGGTGAGTCCGGTCCCGCCGTGGGTCGGCAGGTAGGGCAGGAACCCGATGTGGGAGTCGTTCACCTTGAGCAGCCCGCCCTGGGTGATCCGGGTGACGATCCGGTCGACGACCTCGGGGTCCTTGGCCCACGCCGAGTTGCGCAGCCCGTAGGCGTTGCCGTTGACGAAGTCGATGAACCGCTCCAGCAGTACGTCGTCGGGGGCGGGTTCGGCCACGATCACCGGCAGCAGCGGGAAGAACGTCTCCTCGCGGACGGCCTGGACCTCCCGGGCCCCCTCCAGTCCGCGGACCTTCACGACCGTCGGCTCCAGGAAGATCCCGGCCGTGTCGCGGGTCCCGTCCTCCTGCATCGCGTGTCCGCCGCACACCAGCTCGGCGCCGTGGTCGAGGGCGTCGCGCAGACACGCGAAGAACTTCTCGTTCCGCAGCACCGGGGTGAGCAGGACGCCCTCCTCCGAGGAGCGTCCCGGCCTGATCAGCGCGGCCTTCTCGGCGAGCCGGGCGACCAGGGCGTCGGCGATCTCCGGGTGGGCCACCACCTGGTTGGGGATCATGCAGAGCTGGCCCGAGCCGTAGAAGCTCTCGGTGATGGCCTCGGCCGCCAGGTCCAGATCGGCGTCCTTCCACACCAGCACGATGTCGTTGCCGGCCAGTTCGAGGATCGGCTTCTTCCCCGCCGCGATGCAGCGCTCCTGGAAGCGCATCCCGTTCTCGCTGCTGCCGAAGTACATGATGTCGTCGACGAGCGGGCTCTCCAGCCAGGCGTCCAGCATCGGCGCCGGGTCGCCGCACACCACGCCGAGGACACCGGGCGGGGCGCCCAGCTCGGCCAGGACCGGGGCCACGACCTCCTGGAGGACGTACATCGCGCCCAGCGGGGCGCTGCGCGGCGCCCGGACGACGAGGGCGTTGCCCGCCATGATCGCGGTCACCCCGAGCAGCGCGCTGGACAGCGGCGCGTTCTGCGGGGGGTTGAGGCAGACCACCCCGTCGGGGCGGCGGCGTACGGAGATGGTCCGCTCCCCGTGCCGGTACTCCTGGAGCATCTGGCTCCGGTAGAAGCCCAGCGACTCGGGGCCGAAGACCTCCAGGGCCCCGGACACCTGCCAGCGGGCCAGCGCGAGCGGGTGTCCTTCCCGTACGAGCACCTCGGTGATCTGGTCGGCCTGTTCGACGAGCCTGCGGTAGAGCAGGGTGCCGAACCGCTCGATCCGGGTCTCCGGGGGGAACGCGGACCAGGGCCCGGCCGCCGCTGCCGCCGCCTCGACGGCCAGATCGGTGGTCTGCCGGTCCGCCCTCGCCACCCGGCCGACAATGGTGGCCGGCAGGTTCTCCGCGGAAATACGGCCGCTCTCCAGCTTCCGCTTCAGGGTGAGCGTGGAGAAAGCGTCGTCGAGCAGGGCGTCCGAGTCGACCACGTATACCCAGGACCCGCTCGGAACGTTCTTTCCGTCAATGAGGGAAAGGTAGGTGGGGACTTCAGTGCGAGGCGTTCCGGAATCTTCTTTTCCTGACGCCGAAGGCGTCGTGATGTCGCTGCTCACGCAGCCCCTCCGCTCTCCATTTCCCATCGTCCGACGGGAAAGTTGCAGTTCCAAGTGGTGCTACGACCATCACAGACCCCCCTGACAATCCCCGGAGACGGCGCTGAGACGCCGCTGAGACCGCGCTGAGACGGGCGTTTCAGGGAAATGGAAGAGAGATGGCGGAGAGTCTGCGGGGCACGGCACCGGACACCCGGCCCCGTAACTCGACGCATCAGGCAACGGGAGTGAGATGACGACGCGCAGCGGAGAGGTATCCGACCAAGAAGTGCTCGACGTCCTGGAAAGGCTCCGCAAGGACGGCGACAATCCCAGCGCCTTCCTCGCGCTCAACTCCGGCAACGCGTACTTCACCGACCCGTCGCTGGACGGGGTCGTCTCCTATCGCGAGGCGGGCTCGTACTTCATCCAGTTCGGCGGTGTCCACGCCCCGCCGGAGCAGCGGGAGGCGCTGCTGAAGGCGTTCCTCGACCATGCGCGCCGGCGCCGCCGCAAAGTGGTCGCCATACAGCTCCTCACCTCGGACATCGAGCTGTATGTCCGGTGCGGCTTCACGGTCAATCAGGTCGGTTCGTCGTATTCGGTGCACCTGCCGGACTTCGCCCTGCGCGGGACCCGTTTCATGAAACTCCGCAACAAGATATCCCGGGCCAGGCGCAGCGGACTCGAAGTGACGGAGGTCCCGTACGAGGAGTGCGCGGCGGAGATCGACTCCATCGACGGGGCCTGGCTGCGGAGCAAGGGCCGCCATGTCAAGGAGATCGAGTTCCTGGTGGGCGAGTTGGGCGGGCCCGTGCAGCACGCCCGCCGGCTGATGCTGGGGCGGCTCGACGGGGTGCCCATCGCGTACATCTCGTACTCGCCCGCGTACGGCACACGCCCCGGCTGGCTCCACGACCTGAGCCGGCGGCTGCCGGACGCGCCGCCCGGTGTGATGGAGGCCATCAACCTCACGGCGCTGGAGATGTTCCGCCAGGAGGGCGCGGAGTGGCTGCACTTCGGCTTCACCCCGTTCACCGGGCTCGCCGACGAGCACGATCCGGACGGGGCCAGCAAGGCCACGCGCAGGATCATGCGGCTGCTGGCCGACCACGGGGACAAGGTCTATCCCGCGGCCAGCCAGCTCGCCTACAAGGAGAAATGGGGCCCCCAGCTCGTGTCCCCCGAATACCTGGCCTTCCACGGCCGGGCACGGCTGGGAGCCATCTGGCAGATCCTGCGGGTCACGAAATCGGTGTGACCCTTTCGCCGGCGGTCGCCCTCGTCAGGTGAGGGGCCTGGCGGAGGATGTCCTGGAAGGTGTCGCGCAGCCCGTGTCCGGGCTGCAGCCCCAGATGCTGCGACAGGTACTCACGGGTGCGGTGGTAGGTGTTGAGCGCGTCGGCCTGCCGCCCCGAGAGATAGAGGGCGGTGATGAGCTGCTCACAGAAGCGTTCGTGCAGCGGGTACCTGGCGTGCAGTTGTTCCAGCCCGGGGATGACGGCCCGGGGGTGGTCCAGCCGGAGGCGGATGTCGAAGAGCCTTTCGTACGCTCCCAGTCTGACCTCTTCCAGTTGGGTGTAGGCCACTTGGCAGATCATTCCGTGCCCGGCGTCTATCAGCGCCGGGCCGCGCCACAGGGACACCGCCTCGTTCAGCAGGTCGACGGCTTCCCTGGGGCTGTGCGCGCTCGCCGCGTCGGCGCGCGCGACCAACTGGAGCAGCCGGGAGGCGTCGACGTCCTCTTCCGCCAGTTCCAGGACGTACCCGGTCGGCGAGGTCTGGATGACATTGCGCAGTGCGGCCTTCCCTCCGTGTGCGACCAACACCCGCCTCAACCGGGCGATGTGGCCGTGCAATGAATTTTCGGCGCTGTTCGGGGGCTCTTCGCCCCATAGTTCGTCGATGAGTTCGCTCCGCGAAACGGAACGGCCCACCGACAAGGAGAGGGCCGCCATGATCGAGCGTAACTTCTCTCCGGGTATCCGGACCTGAACCCCGTCGTCGATTACTTCCATCGGTCCGAGAAGATTGATCTGCAATTGTCGCCCGTTGCCTTCCTGATGCGACCGAAGAGTGGGCCCGCGGGACGCCTTCCCTCCGGGGTCAGCCCCCGCGTACCTGCGTCACCGTCCCAGCGTACGGCGGCGCGCACGAACACCACTGTCGGCCCGGATTCACGATGAGATCACTCCGGTACCTAGCGATAATGCAGCGCTACTGGTAGGTAAGGCTGCCCAGCACGAAAGCTTGGATCCGTGAGCTGTGAACTTGGCTCATTCTCGTCGTTCTGTGTTGGACATCGCGCCACGGCAGGGTGAGAGCGCGCCAAGTTGCGCGAATGATCTGCGGCAACGCCCCAATAGCTGGTGCTGCCCGGCCGGGCAGCATCGCTGACCGATTCACTTGTTCTGCGGCGCGGCCGGATCCGAACGGGCTCCGGCCGACGGGTCGGACGGCCCGGCGAAAGGGCAGCTCTCCTAGGGTGTGCCCGGCGCCGAAAGCGAGGCGGCGCGCCGGGGGAGCCCGCTCCGTCTCGCGGTGAAGGCCATAGGGAGTTGCCCGAAATGGCCGGTCTTCGGTGATCTGTGTTTATGTGCGTCCCGGCCGATGCACATGAGAAGCGGCCCGTCATCGGTACGCCATCGTTTTCCGGTCGCGGTCCGGACGGCACCGGGGAAGCGGTGGCGGAGCATATGGGTGAACAATCCGGGAATTCAGGTGGTTCCGATCCGGCGGCGCCCGTGGTGCACGGGAACGGTGTCCGTGTCGCCCGTATTCCGTTTGTTCGATGCTCGTTCCGCGGGGCGATCGCCGGGTCCGGTGGCACATCCCGCCGGCGCCGTTCCCGGGCTTTCCGTTCCCGCCGTTCCCGCCGTTCCTGTCCGTCCTGTCGGCACCGGCGTTCCGGTGTGATCATCCGGTCGGAAGGAGTCCGCGGGCGGCGCCGGACGCCGGGGCGGCGCCGGTGGCGGGTGGGGTGCTGAGCCGGGTGCGCATGTGGGGGGCCTTCCCGTGGTCCGGCCCGCGCTTCGGATCGCCGCGGGCCCTCGTCCTTGGTAGGACCGCGCGGAGGCCGTGAACAGTTCCCCGGATCTCCGCGGATTTTTCCTGATGGGTCGGGGTGCCCCGGAGTTCCCCGGCGGGCGGCGGTGGACCTTACGTCGTCACTACAGCGCCCTCGCTAAACTACGTCGACCTGCGCAAAGGCCCTCCCTGACGGGAGGGCCGTGCACCGCGCGTAGAAGAGCGCCCCCGGCAGGACTCGAACCTGCGGCCAAGTGCTTAGAAGGCACCTGCTCTATCCACTGAGCTACGGGGGCCGGTAGTGGCCTCGGTGACCAGGAGCCACTGTTGGGCGGTTCCGTGACCTTGCCGGGACAAGGATAGGGCTCCGATCACCCTGACCCGGTTGCTTCACGTGCGTGGCACGTTGTGGAGGTTCAGTGAAGCGAACCGATAATCGCAGGCAGGTGCGATTCGTGCATCGCTTTTGGGCTCTGGCGCCCCGGGTGTTGTGCACTCGTTATGCCTGCGCCCCACTCGTCCCGTCTGTCCCGAAGCGTAATCGGCGCGCAGAGATGCCCATACGCTTCAAAAAGGCTCCAAAATTGGGCATTCTTCGCATGTGGTGACCTTGGACGTACGGCCCCAGTTGATCGACGCACTTTCCGCACTGCGCGACCGTGTCGCCGCCGTGCGTCTTCCACTGCCCCTCACCGGGGCACCACGCGCCCGGCAGACCCGGGCCGAACTGCTCGCGCAGCTCGACGACTATCTGCTGCCGCGGCTCCGGGACCCCGAGGCGCCCCTCCTCGTGGTCGTCGGCGGCTCCACCGGGGCCGGAAAGTCCACGCTGGTCAACTCCCTTGTGGGGCGACGGGTCAGCGAAGCGGGGGTGCTGCGCCCCACCACACGTACCCCCGTACTCGTCTGTCACCCCGAGGACCACCACTGGTTCGCCGGTATGCGGGTCCTCCCCCACCTCACCCGCGTCTGGCTGCCCCAGCAGGAGGAGGACCCCGCACCCGGCACGGGGCCCGGCGGCGCGCCCGGCGCGGAGCAGAACGCGCTGCGCATCGACACCGCCACCGCGCTGCCCCGCGGGCTCGCCCTGCTCGACGCGCCCGACATCGACTCGCTCGTGGTGGAGAACCGGCTGCTCGCGGCGGAGTTGATCTGCGCCGCCGACGTCTGGGTCATGGTGACCACCGCCTCGCGGTACGCGGACGCCGTGCCCTGGCACCTCCTGCGGACCGCCAAGGAGTACGACGCGTCCCTGGTCACCGTCCTCGACCGGGTGCCCCACCAGGTGATCGACGAGGTGTCCCGGCAGTACGGCGCCCTCCTCAGACGGGCCGGGCTCGGCGACGTGCCCCGGTTCACCATCCCCGAACTGCCCGAGTCCGCCGGGGCCGGCCGCGGGCTGCTGCCCACCACCGCCGTCGCGCCGCTGCTCGCCTGGCTGGCGCACCGGGTGCAGGACCCCGCCGCCCGCCAGCAGGCCCTGGTCCGTACGGCGGCCGGGGTCATCGACTCGCTCAACGCGCGCATGCCGGCGCTGGCGGGCGCGGTGGCCGCGCAGTACGCCGCCGCCGTACGGCTCACCGGCGCCGTGGAGGACGCGTACACCGCGGAGGGGGAGCGGGTACGCCGCCAGCTCCAGCGCGGCGCCGTCCTCGCCGGGGACGCGCGGACCCGGTGGCGCGGCCACCCCAGGGACAGCTCCTCGCGGGAACTGCTCGACTCGCTCGTGGAGAGCCTCGGCGCGCTCCTCCAGTGCGCCGTGGCCGCCGCCGACGAACGCGTGGAGGCCGCCTGGCGCCGCGAGCCCGCCGCGGGGGCGCTGCCGGTGCCCGGCCCCGACGGGGAGGCCGTGGAACGGGTCGGGATGGCCGTACGCCGCTGGCGCCGCGTCCTGGAGGAGCTGGCCGAGGAGGAGGTACGGCAGCACGAGCGCAACGCCGCGCCCGACGCCGAGACGGTGGCCGCCCTCCTCGCCGCCGCCCTGCTCGGCGGCCGGCGGGCCCGGCTCGCCGGGGAACGGCTCGCCGAGCGCATCGGGGCGCAGGGCGCGCTGCGGCTGCGCGACCGGGGCGGCGCGCTGGTCACCACGTACATCGACCGCGTACTGCACGGGGAGCGCGACCGGCGGCTGGCGCCCCTCGACGCACTGGAGATCAGCCCCGAACCGCAGGCCGAGTTGATCGCCGCACTGTCCGTACTCCAGAGGGAAAGGTGATCGACGTGACCGACGCCGAGGACGCGAAGGAAACGAGGCCCGCGAAGGGCGCGAGGAACGCGAGGAGGGCGAAGGACACGAAGCCGCGGGCCGCCCCCGGCGGCGAGCAGCCCTCCGGGCCCCCTGGGGAGCCCGCCGCGCCCGAGGACGGACAGAGCCCCGCCGACTCCGGCGGAGCCTGGGACGACGGCCTGATCGCCCGCCGCGCCGGGGAGAAGGGCGCCACGGAGGGCCTGGACGCCCTGGACGGCCTGGCGGAGCTGTCCGGGGCCACCGAGGGCGGGAACGAGGCGCACACGCCCATCGGCGGCTCCTACGGCGGCCCGCTGCGGACCCGGCTCGACGCGCTCGGCGAGCTGGTGGGGCTCTCCAGGACCCGCGTCGAGGGCGCCGTCCTCGCCGAGGCGGGCCGCGTCCTGGACGAGGCGGCGGCCCGGCAGCGGCTCTCCTCGCACCACACCGTCGTCGCCATCGCGGGCGCCACCGGCAGCGGCAAGTCGACGCTCTTCAACGCGCTCGCCGAAGTGCCCATCTCCGAGACCGGCCTGCGCAGGCCCACCACCTCCGCCCCCATCGCCTGCACCTGGTCCGACGGCGCCGCAGGACTGCTCGACCGGCTCGCCATCCCCGGACGGCTGCGCCGCAGGCCGCTCGCGGGCGGCGACGGCGACGAGGAGCTGCACGGTCTCGTCCTCGTCGACCTCCCCGACCACGACTCGGCCGTCGTACGCCACCGGGACCAGGTGGACCGGGTGCTCGCCCTCGTGGACGCCGTCATCTGGGTCGTGGACCCCGAGAAGTACGCGGACGCCGCGCTCCACGAGCGCTATCTGCGGCCGCTCGCCGGGCACGCCGAGATCACCTTCGTCGTCCTCAACCAGATCGACCGGCTCCCCGGCGACGCCGCCGACCAGGTCCTCGACGACCTGCGCCGCCTCCTGGACGAGGACGGCATGGCCCTCGGCGAACACGGCGAGCCCGGCGCCACCGTCCTCGCCGTCTCCGCGCTGACCGGACAGGGCGTGGGCGAACTGCGCGACCTGCTCGGACGGTTCGTACGCGAGCGCGGCGCCGCGGCGCTGCGGCTGACCGCCGACGTGGACGCCGCCGCGGTGCGGCTGCGCTCCGCGTACGTCGCCGAGGGGCGCGCCGGACTCGGCGAGCGCTCCCGCGAACAGTTCACCGACCGGCTGGCCTGGGCCGTCGGAGCGGTCGCCGCGGGCGAGACGGCGGAGCGCGAGTGGCACAGGAACGCCGGGCGCGCGTGCGGCACACCCTGGCTGCGCCTGTGGCGGTGGTACGAGAGGAAGCGCACGCCCGGCGGCGGCGGGGCCCCGGTGGTCCCGGCGGTGGTGGAGGACGAGATGACCGCGCGTCAGCGCGTCGAACAGGCCGTGCGCACGGTGGTGGAGGAGGCGTCCGCCGGGCTGCCGGAGCCCTGGGCGCACTCGGTGCGCGAGGCGGCCGTACGGGGCGCGGAGGGGCTGCCCGAGGAGCTGGACGAGCTGGCCGTGACGGCGGGCCCGCCGCCGGGCCGGCCGCCGCGCCCCGCCTGGTGGCCCGCCGCCGTCCTGGCCCAGGCGTCCATGACGCTCCTCCAGATCTTCGGCGCGCTCTGGCTGGTGGGCCAGATCATCGGCGTCCTCGACCCGGGGCTGCTGCCGCCCGTACTGGTGATGCTCGCCGGGATCGTCGGCGGCCCGTTCGTCGAGTGGGCGTGCGGCGCGGCGGCGCGGGGACCGGCCCGGCGGTACGGGCAGGACGCGGAGCGGCGGCTGCGCGAGGCGGCGGCGGGGTGCGGCCGGGCGAGGGTGCTCGACCCGATCTCGGCCGAGCTGATGCGCTACCGGGAGGTGCGGGAGCAGTACGTCACGGTCTCCCGGGCGGGCGGATGAGCGGTACGGGAGCGCAGCGGCCACATCTCACCGGAACGAGTGACGGGGTTTTCCACAACTGACAGGTAATCCACAGGCGTCAGCGGATTCTTTCCGCCCGGGCCAGCATGGGATCAGTCGAATGCGGCCGGACGGGAGGCAGATTATGAACGACACGGTGGTAACGCTGGTGGGGAATGTCGCCACGCGGGTGGAATTCAGGGAGTCGGAGACGGGCGGGGCGGCGCGGTTCCGGTTCGCGGCGACCGCGCGCCGCTGGGACCGGGCGCGGGGCGGCTGGACGGACGGGCCCACGAGCTTCTACACGGTGTGGGCGCGCCGGTCGCTGGGCGCCAATCTGGCGGCCTCGGTCTCGGTGGGCGAACCGCTGGTGGTGCACGGCCGGCTGAGGGTGCGGGAGGACGAGCGGGAGGGACAGTGGCGGACGTCCGTGGAGGTCGACGCGGTGGCGGTGGGCCACGACCTGACGCGCGGGACCACCGCGTTCCGGCGGGCGGTCAGGGCGGCCCCCGCCCTGACGGTCGGTCACGGAGACGCTGCGGAGGGGCAGGAGACGGCCGGCCGGACGCCATGGGAGGGGGAGCCGGGGGGGGGGGGGGGGGGGGCCGGCGGAGCCAGCCCCCCCCCCGCCGCCCCCCCCCCCCACCTCGGCAGCCCGGCGGGGGGGTGTGGAGAGGTATGAAAGTAGGAAGGGG
>NZ_JBHZDA010000027.1:58463-60389 GCF_042755665.1 Streptomyces sp. NPDC059142 | reverse complement strand
CCGTCGCTCGTGTACTCGCCCTCGCTGCGCCGGGTGGTGGCGCGCCCGGCGCTCCAGAACCCGCTGGCCGCGGTAGTGGGCGCGCCGGTCGCCGCACCGACTCCCGCTTCCTGAGCGGTGATTGTGGAGATCTGTCGATACTCTCGGTCACCTTCCATGTGTGTATCGGCCACTGGATAACGATTCCGATGCGGAACGGCTGTCCCGGTGGCCGGGCGCCCTTCCGCGCATCGCGGCCTCCATAGGATTCGCGAGTACTCACCAGGCACTTGAGTCTGCAGGCGAGGCAACCCCCCACGCGTTCCACGCGAAAGAACCCTCGCCCGAAGGGGAATTCTGTGTTTTCTGCGATATCTGGGTCATCCGTGCGGCGACGGGGCGCGGCCCGCCTCGCCGCCGCGGTTCTCGCTTCGGGTCTGGTCGCGCTGACCTCGCTGACCGGTGCCGGTACCGCCATGGCCGACGACGGCTCCCAGCACCAGGGGGGTGCCGCCGCGACCCTCGACGGGCTGAAGACCTACGGCGAGGCCGTGCTCCACGTGGACGGCAAGGACCAGCGGCTGCCCGCCGGGCTGTTCGAGATGACCGTCGACGGCGGCGGCAAGCTCAAGACGTACTGCATCGACATCCACAACCCCACCCAGGAGCAGGCCAAGTACCGGGAGACCCCCTGGGACGAGACCTCGCTCGGCGCCAACCCGGACGCGGGCAGGATCCGCTGGATCCTGGAGCACTCGTACCCCCAGGTCGACGACCTTGCGGCGCTCGCCGGGACCGCGGGCACCGGACCGCTCACCGAGAAGACCGCCGCCGCCGGCACCCAGGTCGCGATCTGGCGCTACTCGGACGGCGCCGACGTCGACGCGAGCGACCCCGCGGCGGAGAAGCTGGCCGACTGGCTGGAGAAGAGCGCCCAGGAGAGCGTCGAGCCCAAGGCGTCGCTCACCCTGGAGCCCGGTGTGATCTCCGGCCGCGCCGGTGAACGGCTCGGCCCCGTGACCGTACGCACGGACGCCGCCGGGGTCACGGTGACCCCGCCCGCCGACGCCGCCGCCAGCGGTATCCGGATCACCGACGAGGGCGGCGCCCCCGTCACCACCGCCGCCGACGGCACCGAGCTGTACTTCGACGTGCCCGAGGACACCGCCGACGGCACCGCCTCCCTCGGCGTCCAGGCCACCACCTCGGTGCCCGTCGGCCGAGCCTTCGCCGGGGTGACCAGGAGCCAGACCCAGATCCTCGCCGGATCCAGCGACTCCACGGTCTCCGCGACGGCGACCGCCAACTGGGCCGCCAAGGGCCCGATACCCGCGGTCACCGCGCGCAAGAACTGCGCCAGGAGCGGCGTCGGCATCACCGCGGCCAACGAGGGCGACGAGCCGTTCGTCTTCGAGGTCGCCGGCCAGGAGCACTCGGTGACGCCCGGCGGGTCCACCACGGTCGTCGTCCCGGTCGGCGAGGACGAGACGTACGCCATCACCGTCACCGGATCCGGCGGGTTCTCGAAGACCTTCGACGGCGTCCTGGACTGCGTGACCACCGGCAACGCGGAGATCGTCACCCGGAGCGCCTCGGGGCAGCCCCTCCCGGCCTCGGCGGGCGGCTCCTCGGCGGACACCATGGGCACGGCCGGTGTCACCGGCGCCACCACCGCCACGGGCGACCTCGCCGAGACCGGCTCCTCCGCCGCCACCCCGGTCATCGCGGGCGTCGCGATCGCCCTCGTGGTCGTCGGCGGCGGAGCCGTCTACCTCCTCCGCAGGAAGAACGGCACCACCACCGGAGAGTGAGCGGCCACGGGCACCGGGTGACCCGTCGCAGGTGGTGGGCCCCCGGCGCCCGCGGACGGACCGGGGGCCGCCCCCGTCCGGCCCGGCCGGCCCCCCGGAACCCGCCCCGGGGGGAGGTAGCGGTAGGGGCGGGGTT